>DASYQB010000366.1:0-5765 GCA_036005985.1 Candidatus Methylomirabilota bacterium
AGGCGAGCTACGACAAGATCGTGTCCCCGCCCTCCGGCGTCATCTCCGCCCGCAAGGGCGCCTACCAGGCCGTGGAAGCCATCGAGGCGCCGGATCCCCTCACCGTCAGGTTCCGCCTCAAGTGGCCGGAGGCCTCGTTCCTCGTCAATCTCGCCTCACCCTACAACTGGATCTACAAGGCGGACATCCTCGCCAAGGATATGCGCTGGTACGAGACGAACGTGATGGGCACCGGTCCCTTCAAGTTCGTCGAGCACGTGAAGGGCTCGCACTGGGTCGCCAAGAAGAATCCTGACTACTGGGACAAGGGCAAGCCCTATCTCGACGGCTACCGGATCGTGTTCATCTCCGCCTCCGCCGCCCAGGTCGCGGCCATTCGCGGAGAGCGCGCCCACGCTCAGTTCCGCGGCTTCACGCCCTCAGAGCGCGACAGCCTCGTCCAGGCCCTCGGCCCCAAGATCGCCGTGCAGGAAAGCCCGTGGGATTGCCTCTCCCTCGTGGCCATCAATCACGAGCGCAAGCCCTTCGACGACAAGCGCGTCCGCCGCGCCCTCACCCTCGCCCTCGACCGCTACGAGGCTTCCCGGAATCTGTCCAAGATCGCCGTCGTGCGAGACGTGGCGGGCATCCAGGTGCCGGGCACTCCGTGGGCCACCCCGCCCTCGGAGCTGGAAAAGCTCGCGGGCTACGGGCGGGACATCGGGAAGGCGCGGGCGGAGGCGCGCCGGCTCCTCCGCGAGGCCGGTGTGCCCGAGGGATTTTCGTTCACCTTCAAGAACCGCGGGATTCCCATGCCCTACGAGACGGTGGGGATCTGGCTGATCGATCAGTGGCGTCAGATCGGGCTCAACGTCAAGCAGGAGGTGGTGGAGGCGGCGGCCATGGTCTCCCTCCTCCGGCGGGGCGACTTCGACGTGGCCTCCGACGCCCAGTGCAGCTTCGCGGTGGAGCCCGACATCGACGTGCAGAAGTTCCAGTCGGTGGGCGTCTCCGACAACAACTACGGGCGCTACAAGGATCCCGTCCTCGACGATCTCTTCATGAAACAGTCACGCGCCGCGGATCCCGAGGAGCGCAGGCGGTATGTCCGCGCCTTCGAGAAGCGCCTCCTCGACGAAGAGGTCCACTACATCTATACCCTGCAGTGGCACCGGATCGTCGCCTACAACGCCAAGGTCCGGGGCTGGACGATCACGCCCTCTCACTTCCTGAACCAGCAGCTCGACGGGGTGTGGCTGGCCGAGTAGTCGCCCTCTCAGTAGAGCTGGCGCGAGGCGAGGGCGGCGCCCTCGGCCAGCCCGGCCAGCTTGGCCCACGCGATGTCGGGATGCACGCGTCCCCCGAGCCCGCAATCCGTTCCCGCGATCACCCGCTCGCGTCCCACGACCTGGGCGAAGCGCACGATGCGGTCGGCCACCAGCTCGGGATGCTCCACCACGTTGGTGGCGTGGCTCACCACGCCGGGGATGAGGATGCGGTCGTCCGGGAGCTTCACCTCCCGCCAGACCTTCCACTCGTGCTCGTGGCGGACATTTCCCGCCTCGAAGGAATAGGCCTGGCAGTTCACCGCGAGCATGACGTCGAGGATGTCGCGCAGCGGGATGTCCGTGACGTGCGGCCCATGCCAGCTGCCCCAGCAGAGATGGAAGCGGATGCGCTCCCGCGGAAACCCGCGCAGCGCGTGATTGAGCGCCTCCACCCGGATCATGGAGAGCTGTCGATATTCCTCCACGGAGGGCTCGGGATTGATCATGTCCCAGTTCTCGGCCATGGCCGGATCGTCGAGCTGGAGCACGAGGCCCGCGTCGAGAATGGCCCGGTATTCCTCGCGCATCGCCTCCGCGCAGGCGAAGATGAGCTCCTCCTCCGTCCCATAGTATTCGTTGCCGATGCGGGAGGCGCTGCCGGGGGCGATGGAGGTCATGAAGCCCTCCTCCACTCCCGCGGCGGCGAGGGCGGCCTTCATGTGGGCGATGTCCGCTTGAATCGCCGCCTGCCCCGAGTAGACGAGGGGACCCCGGCACACGGGCAGCCGCATCCCTGGACCGCCACGATTCGTCGACACCCCGGAATCGGGGTCGGCATAGGCCGCGGAAAAGAGCGCGCGATCCCGGCGATCGGAGAAGCTGGTAAGCCGCACGCGCCCGGGCTCTGAGCGGCGGGCGGGAATGCGATAGAGCTCCATACCCAGCTCGAGGCCAGCAAGACGCTGGAACGAATAGCTCCACCACGCGCCGTAGTTGACCCGCTGGCCCATGGCCTTGCCGTATTCACCGTCGCCCGGCACGTCGATGCCGATGGTTTGCTGCCGCCGGACCACGTCCGCCACGGCGGCGCCCAGACGCGTCTGATAGGCCTGCTCGTCTGTGGACTCACCCGCCTGGCGCGCGCGGTTCAGCTCGATGAGGTCATCGGGACGAGGCAGGCTGCCCGCCTGGGTAGTGAGAATGCGCGAGCGGCTTCCCGTCATGACGCGGCTACTTCTTCACGAGCGGGCAGCCGCCCTCGGCGAGGGGGCGGAAGGCCTGCTCACCCGGGATGGTCGCGACGATCTTGGCGAGGTCCCACTCGCTCTTGGATTCGTCGGGCGTCTT
Organism: Candidatus Methylomirabilota bacterium; assembly: GCA_036005985.1. Lineage (GTDB taxonomy): Bacteria > Methylomirabilota > Methylomirabilia > Rokubacteriales > CSP1-6 > AR37. Next base: position 2,595 of record DASYQB010000366.1, read on the forward strand.
GACCTGCATCAGGTACATGTCGCGGATCACCCGTCCGTCCTCGCGGATGCGGCCATTCTTCGTCATGAAGTCGTTGATCGGCGTCTCCTTCATCTTGGCCATCACTGCCTTCGCCTCGTCGGTGCCTGCCGCCTTGACCGCTTTCAGGTAGTGCAGGGTCGCCCCGTAGGTGCCGGCCTGGATCATGGTGGGCGGCATACCCTTGGCGGCGGTGAAGCGATCGGTGAAGGCGCGCGCCTCCGGGCTCATGTCCCAGTAGAAGGAGCTGGCCATGAAGAGACCCTGCGCGGTAGGGAGGCCGATGGCGCGGACCTCCGGATACTGGATCAGGAGCGCCCCCACTCGCTGGCCGGTGCGATCGAGGCCGAACTCCTTCGCCTGCTTGATGGCGTTGGTGATGTCGGCGCCGCCGTTGGCCATGACCACGACCTTGGCCTTGGAGGCCTGCGCCTGCACGAGATAGGACGAGAAGTCGGCGTTGTTCAGGGGATGCCGCGCCGATCCCACCACCTTGCCTCCCGCCGCCTTGACGAATTCGCTCGCGTTCTGCTCGAGGGCATGCCCGAAGGCGTAGTCGACGGTGATGAAAAACCACGAGTCGCCCCCCTGCTTCACGATGGCGTTGACGAGCGTCTTGCTCTGGCCGTAGGTGTCGTACACCCAGTGCACGCTGTGCGCCGAGCATGACTTGCCCGTCAGCTCCGAGGTGGCGGCGGCCGTCGGCATCACCAGTCGGTTTGCCTGCTCGGCGAGCTTGACCACCCCGAGGGCAATGGCGGAGTGCGGGATGCCGATGATCATGTCGACCTGGTCCTGCTCGTACCAGCGCCGCGCGATGCCCACCCCGACATCGACCTTGTTCTGCATGTCGGCGGAGATCACCTCGATGGGCTTGCCGAGCACGCTGCCCCCGAAGTCCGCCACGGCCATCCGCACCGCGAGCAGGTCGCCGGGTCCCGTGTTGTCCGAATACGGACCGGACATGTCGTCGAGCACGCCGATCTTCACCGCCCCGTCCTGGGCGAGAGCGCTCGGGGCCAGGGCTATCACGGCGCCGAGCGCCACCATTGCCGCCTTGAGCCAGCGCATCGCGTGTTCCTCCTCAGTGCTTCGGGAGCAGTGTCAGCGGGGTCATTTTTCCGAGAGCAGACCGCGCCGGGCGAGATTGGCCATGAGGGCGCCGGTGCCGAACGACCACGGCTCGGCCTGATCGCAGGTGACCACCTCGTTGACGAGCCGGCCGAGCTCGGGGGCGGCGATGCTCACCACGTCGCCCGTCTTGTGGGTGAACCCGCTGCCCGGTGCGCCGCGATCGTCCACGGGCGCGAACATGGTGCCGATGAAGAGGAGCAGGCCGTCAGGATACTGGTGATAACGGCTGTGCGCCTGCGCGGCGAGATCGGCGAGGTCGCGGCTGATCTCGTCCACGTGGGTAGTATGGCTCACGCGAAAGCCGTCGAGGCCGTTCACGGTGGTCTCGAAGCGCAGGCGGCGGGCGGCGTCGAGAGGGTAGCCGGAGTCCAGCACCCGAATGAACGGCCCCACCGCGCACGAGGCGTTGTTGTCCTTGGCCCGGCCGAGAAGGAGCGCGCTCCGTCCTTCCACGTCCCGCAGGTTCACGTCGTTGCCGAGGGTGACACCGACGATGGTCCCCGCGCTGTTCACCACGAGCACGAGCTCGGGCTCGGGGTTGCTCCACACGGAGGCGGGATGTATGCCCACGCGGGCGCCCAGACCGACCGCGGCCATGGGCGGGCACTTGGTGAAGAGCTCGGCATCGGGACCGATCCCCACCTCGAGATACTGCGACCACATGTCCCGGGCGATGAGCACGTCCTTGATGCGGGCGGCCTCCGGCGAGCCGGGACGGACGCCGCGGAGATCCGGCCCCACGATGGCCTGGATCTCCCGCCGGGCGCCGTCGGCCAGCGCGGGATTGCCGCGCGCGCGCTCCTCGATGACGCGCTCGAGGAGGCTCGCCACGAAGGTGACCCCGCTCGCCTTCACCGCCTGGAGATCGCAGGGGGCGAGGAGCCACGGGCGCGACCGGTCGCGATGGCCCTCCACGCTGTTGGAGACGATGTCATCGAGGCGGCCCGCCACGGGCGCGCCCTTGATCGCCGTGCGAAGCTCGTCGGGCCGGGCGACGTTCAGGAGCTGGCTCACTGTCGGATAGGCGCGCGTCAGGTCCACCGCCTCGTCGCCGCGCACGGCGATGACAGCCGGTCCGTCCTCGGCAGGTATCCACGCCCGTCCGATCAGCAGGGCCGCTCCGTCCCTGGGCACACAGTCCGCGGCGGAGAGCTTCGGTGTCGACGTCATCGTCATCCTCCCCCGGGTGAGATCAATCGCGAGACGGTGGATCAATCGTCGGATCGTGCCAGAGCACGAGGGGCAGGTCAAATCGGCGCGCGGGCCCCGGCTCCGGTGGCACACGAGAGGACGGCTCCGTAGCCCGAGGCCATCTCCATGCGCGGGCCATAGCCTTTCGCGAGGAGCAGCGCGTGGGCCTGCGGGAGCTTCCAGCATGGGACGAAGATGAGCAGGTGGTGCTCGAGGTGGAAGTTGACCCAGTACGGAGCGAGGAGGGCGCGAGCGAGCGCGCCGGCCGCGGTGGTGCGGGTATTGCGGAGGGGGTCGACGTCGTCGCTCACCACGGCGTGCTCGGCGATGCTCCGGAGCCGCGTCACGAGCTGATACCAGGTGGCGAGGGGCAGGAGCCATAGGAGCAGGTACAGCTCCCCGTGGCCGGCGACGCACAGCGCGCCCAGGATCACCGCGTTGCTGGCCAGCGGACCGCGGAGCCTCGGCCACAGCACGCGCGGCTCGCGCCATCCCGGCCCGGAGAGCACGCGGGCGACGAACGTCCACCCACTGAGATCGCGCAGGGCCACTCCCATGAGGGCACCTCGGGGAATCGGATACGATCCCGCCCTTCGAGATCGGGATCATCGGGCTGCCGCGGGTCGCGGTGATGGAGGTGATGCTGGCGCCGGTAACGTCCCAGATCGGTCCAGATGGGAAAGGCGCAGAGCCACCGGGCGACTCCGGTGTTCACGGTGCTGCGCGGAAAGAGAAGCCAGTGTCCTCCCTCGTGCATGAGCACGGCCAGCCCAAGCTGACGGCTCCCGATGACCACCACCGCCACCAGCAGCGCGAGAGGAGTGGGCC
>DASYQB010000367.1:0-13180 GCA_036005985.1 Candidatus Methylomirabilota bacterium
AGAGTGCGGATGTAGGGACCCGCACCCATGCGCAAGTATCTCGTCCGGCGGCTGCTCTTCGCCCTGGGGACGCTCGTCGGCGTGTCGCTCATCATCTTCGTCGTTCTGCGCATCCTCCCCGGCGATCCCCTCGTGGCCATCCTCGGCGTGGAGAGCATCGCGAAGATGATGCCGGCCGACCGTGTCCGCATCATGCACGACCTCGGCCTGTCCGATCCGCTTCCCGTCCAGTACTTCCACTGGCTCCATGACATCGTCACGGGGAAGCTGGGCAAGTCCTTCTTCCGAGGCGACACGGTGGCCGAGCTTATCCTGCACCGCGGGCCGATCAGCGCGGAGATCGGCATCCTCGCTCTCATCGTGTCGTGGCTCGTCGGCCTCCCCGTGGGCATCGTGAGCGCGATCAAGCCCAACAGCGTGGCCGACAACATCGCCCGCTCCGCCGCCATCCTGTTCATTGCCATCCCCGGCTTCTGGCTCAGCATGCTCATCGTGCTCGCGCTCCTCTTCTGGTTCGGCTACAAGGCGCCCATCATCATCGTCCACTTCTGGGAGTCGCCCTGGCAGAACCTCCAGATCGTGATCGGGCCAGCGATTGTCCTCGGCCTCGCCCAGGGTGCCTACATCGCGCGGATGTCCCGCTCGTGCCTGCTCGAGGTGATCGGCGAAGACTACGTGCGCACGGCGCGCGCCAAGGGGGCCCAGGAGCGGACGGTGGTCCTGGGCCACGCCCTGCCCAACGCGCTCCTGCCCGTCATCACCATCTCCGGTGTGCTCCTGGGCTTCGTGCTGGGCGGCTCGGTGGCGGTGGAGCAGGCGTTCGGCGTCCCCGGCCTCGGCCGCTCCCTCGTCACCGCCCTGATCGAGCGGGACATCATCGTGGTGCAGAATCTCGTGCTCCTCTACGCGGTGATCTTCGTCCTCGTGAACTTCCTCGTCGATCTGAGCTACGCCTGGCTCGATCCGCGCATCCGCTATGCCTGAGCCGGTGATCGCATCCACGGATCGCTCGATCCTCCACGAGCTGGCCGGGTTCGCGCGGCGCAACACCTTGTCCGCCGCCGGCGGGATCGTGGGCCTGCTCATCATCGTGATGGCCATCACTGCGCCGTGGATCGCCCCCCAGGATCCGCTCAAGACCAACTTCCGCCACATGAACGAGGCGCCGGACGCGCAGTTCTGGTTCGGCACGGACCAGGTCGGGCGCGACACGCTCTCACGCGTCATCTACGGCGCGCGCACCTCGCTCTTCGTCGCCTTCTCGGCGGTGCTGCTCGGCACCACGGTAGGCTCGCTCTGGGGCGTGGCGTGCGGCTATCTCGGCGGCCGCTTCGACCTGGCGAGCCAGCGGGTGATGGAGATCCTCCAGGCCTTCCCGGACCTGATCCTCGCCATGGCCATCTCCGTGGCCATCGGCACCGGGCTACCCGCCGTCATCATCGCCATCGCCATCACCCGCATCCCGTTCGGGGGTCGCGTGATCCGCTCGGTGGCGATCTCGGTGCGTGAGATGTCCTACGTGGAGGCGGGCCGAGCCAGCGGCGCCTCCGCGTTCCGCATCATGCGCCTCCACGTCCTGCCTCAGTGCGTCGCCCCGTACCTCGTGCTCGCCACCACGCATCTGGGCGTGGCCATCGTCATCGAGGCGGCGCTCGGCTTTCTCGGCGTCGGCGTGCCACCGCCTACGCCGACCTGGGGAAACATGCTGGCGGATTCCATCACCGGCCTCGTGCCCCGCTGGTGGCTCGTGCTCTTTCCCGGGCTGGCCATCACCGTGACTGTGCTCGCCTTCAACCTCCTGGGCGACGGCATCCGGGACACGCTCGATCCGCGGCTCTCTCCCGGCTTCCTCCGCCTCGTCACGGGGGCGGGACGCAGCGCGCCCTCGGCTGCGCCGACGCTCGTCACGGCGCGGCCGGGGGCCGCCTCGTAGCCGGTCCTTCCGTGACGCACGGCGAGGTCCGAATCTGGTGAACATCGCCATTCTCGACGACTACCAGGACACCATCCGGACGCTGGCCTGCTTCAGCTCGGTGGCCGGCCACCACGTGACGATCTGGAAGGATCACACCAAGGACGTCGACGTTCTCGCCGAGCGGCTCCGGGACACCGAGGCGCTCGCCCTCATCCGCGAGCGTACGCCCATTCGCGGCCCGCTCCTCGAGCGTCTCGACAAGCTCCGGCTCATCAGCCAGGTCGGCGTGTACCCGCACATCGACGTCGATGTGTGCACCCGACGCGGCGTCATCCTGTCCGCGAGCCAGATGCCGGGCCAGCCTTCCTATGCCACGGCCGAGCTGACGTGGGGCATGATCATTGCCGCCGTGCGCCGCATCCCCCAGGAGATGGCTGCCCTCCGGGGCGGACGCTGGCAGGCCTATCCCATCGGCACCGGCCTCCGCGGGAAGACCCTGGGCATCTATGGCTACGGGAAGATCGGCGCCGTGGTCGCGGGCTACGGCAAGGCCTTCGGGATGGACGTCGTGGTGTATGGACGCCAGACCACCATGGAGAAGGCACGCGCCGACGGCCACACCCTGGCCAAGAGCCGCGAGGCGTTCTTCGCCGGGTCAGATGTGGTCTCCCTGCACGTGCGGCTCGTGCCCGAGACGCGCGGCATGGTCACCGCTGCCGATCTCGCCCTCATGCAGCCGAGCGCGGTCATGGTGAACACGAGCCGCGCCGGCCTCATCGCCCCCGGCGCGCTGGAAGCGGCACTGCGGGCGGGGCGTCCGGGCATGGCCGCGGTGGATGTGTACGAGGACGAGCCGGTGCTGGGGGCGCAGCACCCCCTCCTCGCCCTCGACAACGTGGTGTGCGTGCCGCATCTGGGATATGTCGAGCGTGACGCCCTCGAGCAGATGTTCACCACCATCTTCAAGCAGGTGCTGGCCTATGCCGCGGGCCAGCCCATCAATGTCATGAATCCCGACGTGCTCCGGAAGGCCCCTCGACCCGCCTGAGACCGCGCCCGCCCCGGCCGCCCGGTGATAAAGTCGTCGGGCCGGATGCCGGCGTATCGTTCAAACCGCCTGACCCAAGGAGAGCCATCGTGCAAACCATCCAGATGACCCGCGACGACATCGCGGCCCGTACCGGCCGTTTCGAGCACCTCCAGCCCATGGAGTTCATGAAGAACGACACCACCGTGTCGCAGGCGGCCAAGGACATCATCCTCGCGCGCAAGCTCATGCCGGTGGTGCTGGAGCGGACCCCGTCCGCCTTCGGCAACGACGCGCCCATCTACAATGCCGCGGGCCTCACCATGTTCATCTCCATCATGCCCCCCGGGCAGGGGCCGTGCCTGCACGCCCACGTGAAGACCTTCGAGACTTTCATCGTGCTCGAAGGCAAGCTCGAGTTCTCCCTCAATGACGACGGCGGCGAGAAGATCGTCCTCGGCAAGTGGGACACCTTCTCGTGCCCGCCCGGGGTGAACCGCGGCTTCCGGAACGTCGACACCAAGGACAGCGTGCTCCTCACCGTGATCACGGGCGGCATCAACGACCGCAACGACATCGGCCTGCCCCCCGCCATCGCCAAGCAGATCGAGGCGGTGGATCCGCAGGCGCTGGAGGTCTTCAAGACCAAGATGGGCCTGCGCTTCGACGCGGGGCCGGAGGTCTGAAATGCGCGGGAAGCTCGGCCTCGGCGTTCTTCTCGCCGCCGTCCTCGGAGTAGCGGCGCCCGTATTCGCCCAGGCGCCTGGGCCGGCGGAGGGAAAGCCGGGCGGCGTGCTCCGCCTCGTGCTGCGCGAGGACCTGCCCCAGGGCTCGCCATTCACGAGTCCGCCACCAACTCCGTCACGTGGCCGGCCATGCCCTGCTACAGCAATCTCGTCATCTTCGATCAGCTCACGCGCGTGGGGCGCGTGGATCGCTTCGCGCGCTATCCCTCCGTGAAGAACCTCATCCTGAACCAGGTCACCTACAACTGCTGCCGTCACCAGAGACCTGGCTCGACAAGTAGCCTTCGGTCGGCGGGGTGCTCGTGACGGGGCCTCCCATTCTGGCGGAGAACCTTACAATTTTCGGGGGCGACGCCGGGGCACGAGACCCAAGTATCTGATTTGCCGACGAGAAGCTCGTGGCACGGGCGGTGCAGTTTCCCGGAGTGATGACCGGGATCCGCACGACGGTGGTGGTGGCACCGCGCGAGCAATTCGGCTGGACGCGGGCGGCGCTCGAAGGCATCTTCGCCCACACCGCGATACCGTACAACCTCGTCTACGTCGACGGCGGATCCCCGGCCCCCGTGCGGCGCTACCTCGCGCTGCGGGGGCGGCAGCGCGGCTTCCGGATCATCCGCACGGAGCACTTCGTCTCCCCGATGGAGGCGCGCGCGCTCGCGCTGCCCCACGTGGACACGGAGTATGTCTGCTTCATCGACAATGACGTGCTCGTCACGCCGGGCTGGCTCGACCGCCTCGTCCGTTGCGCCGACGAGACCGACGCCTGGGCGGTGGGTCCGCTGTACGGTAGCGGAGATCCGGCGCTCGGCCAGATACACATGGCGGGCGGCCAGGCGCATCTCCTCGAAGAGAACGGGCGCCGGGTGTTCTTCGAGGAGCACCGGTTTCCCCGACGGTTCGCGAGCGAGGTGCGGGCGCACCTGCGCCGCGAGCCGACGGAGCTCGTGGAGTACCACTGCAAGCTGCTGCGCACCGAAGTCTTCGACAAGTTCGGCCTGCAAGATCCGCGGTACCTCAGCTCTGGAGAGAGCATCGACCTCTGTCTCCAGCTGAGAGAGGCGGGCTATCCCGTCTACATCGAGCCGGCCGCCGTGGTGGCGAATCAGCCTCCGCCCCCCTTCCGATGGTCGGACCTGCCCTTTTACCTGCTCCGCTGGAGCGACGCGTGGAATCGGATCAGTCTCCGGTGCTTCCGCGAGCATTGGGACATTCCCGCCGACGACTGGTGGGTCGGCGATCACTACGGCTGGCTCACCGGGCACCGGGGGCTGGCCCGGGAATGGATCGCCGAGAAGACACGCAAGCGGCTCGGCTGGCGGCGTGGCGGCAAAGTGGCGAGCCTCGTCGTCGAGGCGATACACCGGCGGGTGACGCGACAGGATCTCGAGCGCCGGCCCGAGCTTCGCGAGTACGAGCGCACGGCGCCTCGCCCCACCGTCCCTGGGAAAAAGCGATGAGCATCGCCGTCACCGTGATCGTGGCGACCCACAACCGGGCGCCTCAGCTCCGCCAGACCCTCGAAGCCCTGATCGCCCAGCAGACCCCAGAGGGCCTCGGCTGGGAAGTTCTCGTCGTGGACAACCGGTGCTCGGACGGCACGCTCGAGGTCTTCCGCACCATGGCCATGCAGGCCCCGGGCCGCCTCCGCTACGTGTTCGAGCCGAGGGTGGGCAAGAGCCGAGCGCTCAATACTGGCATCGCCGTGGCGCGCGGAGCGATCATCGCGCTGACCGACGACGATGTCTCCCCCGCGGTCGACTGGGTGGCGACGGCGGCCGCGGTGCTGGACAAGCGGGGCGTGGACGGGGCGGGGGGACGCATTCTCCCCAGCTGGGAAGTCGAGCCGCCGTCCTGGCTCCTCGGCAGCCGGCAACTGCTCGACTATCTCGCCATCATGGACTTCGATCAGCCGGCCATGCTGCCCACTCCGCCGGGGCGACGGCCGCAGGTGTGGGGCGCCAACATGGTGTTCCGCCGCGAGGCGCTCTTGGCCCTGGGTGGCTTTGATACGCGGCTGGGACCTGTAGGAGGCCGACGCTTCTGCGCGGAGGATTGCGACATCGTGCGACGGATGATTGCTGCGGGTCGCTCCGTCGCCTACGATCCCGCCCTTACCGTCTTCCATCGGGTCTCCCGCGCCCGCTTGAAGCGCGCGTACTTCCGCCGGATCATGTGGGACATGGGCGAAGGACAGGCGCTCGCCGCCGTCGATCCGCCCCCGGGCCCCTTGCTCGCCGGCGTGCCGCGTTGGCGATTTCGCTACGTGGCACGCCTCTTCGCTCGCGGCGCCTTCCGGACCATTCGCAGGAAGCCCCAAGCCTTCGAGGATGCCCTCCAGTGCGTCAGGGAGGCGGGAGCTATCTGGGGTCAGATGAAGCGCGCCGTACGGGATCGCCGGGAACGCAGCGCGCCCGAGCGCAGCCACGGCCTCTCTCGCGGGGAGAGGACCCCCTGAAGCGTTAGCCTCCGAGGAATGTCCGCCTCTCGTCGGAGGTGGGCAGTCGCCCGCCGGCCCTAAGCAGTTTGCCCTTCCCCGGACGATCTGGCAGGATCGCCGCCATCCGGCGAGGTTGCCGGCTCCTGATCGTCTCGTGGACGGAGGATATGCGTATGCGGATGCCCCTCACCGTTGTCTCGCTCGCTCTCGTGGCGTCCCTCGGCCTGTTCCGGGAAGCGGCGGCCCAGGCGCCGATCAAGATCGGCTTTCTCGCTCCGCTCTCCGGAGCCATCGCCCAGGCCGGCAAGGACATGTACAGCGGCTGCGAGCTCTACTGGGAGGAGAACGGCTGGCAGATGGCCGGCCGCAAGCTCGAGGTGATCCTGGAGGACAACGAAGGGCTGCCCGCCACCACCATTGCCAAGGCGCGCAAGCTCGTGGAGTCCGATCGGGTCAACATGCTCGCGGGGGTGATCCTGTCCAACGTCGCCTACGCCCTCGTGCCCTACGTCGAGTCGCAAGGGATCCCCACAATCTACCCGATCAACTCTGCCGACGACCTGACCCAGCGCAAGCGGCCCAAGTGGCTGATCCGCACCGGCTTCTCGGCGGGAGGCAACATGCACCCCTTCGGGGAATACGCGGCGAAGACGCTCGGCTACAGGAAAGTGGCCGTGGTCTCGCTCGACTACGCCTTCGGCTGGGAGATCGTGGGCGGCTTCCAGCAGACGTTCGAGGACAATGGCGGACAGATCATCCAGAAGCTCTGGATCCCTCTCAACGTGCAGGACTACGCGCCCTACCTCTCCCAGATCCGGAAGGACGCCGACGCCGTGTTCGTGCTCGCCCTCGGCCGGTGGACGCTGCTCTTCGCCAAGCAATGGGCGGCGAGCGGGCTCAAGGACAGGATGCCCCTCATCGCGGGCGGGACCTACACGGATGAGCACGTCCTGCCCGAGCTGGGCGACGAGTCGATCGGCGTGATCAGCGCCCACCATTACTCGGCCGCCCTCGATACCCCGGCCAACCGGAAGTTTCGCGCGGCCTTCGAGAAGAAATACAATCGCCTGCCGTCCTTCTATTCGGAGAACTGCTACACGGGCGCCCGCGTGGTGTCGGAGGCGGCCAAGGCGGTGGGGGGACGGGTGGAGGATCGCCCCGCCTTCATGGCCGCGCTCCGCGCAGTGGACATCGCCGACGCGCCGCGCGGCCCCGTCAAGATGGATCCCTACGGCAATCCCACCCAGAACATCTACATCCGGAAGGTCGAGAGGGTGAACGGCAAGCTCCAGAACACGGTGATCTTCACCTATCCCGCGGTGAGCCAGTTCTGGAAATACCCGCCGGAGGAATTTCTCAAGCAGCCCGTGTACTCGCGCGACTTTCCCCCCTGCCGCCACTGCTGAAGCGGCAAGGGCGGCGAAGAATAGCTCGGCGCCGCGATCAGACGGAGGCGGGCTCCGCGTGGTGGGCGGAGACGTCCCAGTACTCCAGGAAGAGGTCCCACGCTTCCGCGGGGCTCTTGGTGTGGAAGATGCGGGCCCGGCAATCGGTGGCGTGGGCCAGCCCGTCCGTGTACCAGGCGAGGTGCTTCTTCATCTGGGATAGCACGAAGCGGTCGAAGCAGTGCTCCTGGATCAGGTCCATGTGGCGGCGGATGACCCGGTCCTTGTACTCGCGCTGGGCGGCCGGAGGGAGCGCGTCGAAACCGTCGTCGAAGATCCACGGCCGGCCGAGGGCGCCCCGGCCCACCATCACCGACTGACAGCCCGTCTCCGCCACCATGCGCCGCGCGGTGGCCGTCGAGTCCACGTCGCCGTTGCCGGTGACGGGGATGCGCACGGCGTCGACCACCTCGGCGATGATCGTCCACGGGGCCTTGCCCGTGAAGCGCTGGGACCGCGTGCGCGGGTGCACGGTGATCGCATCCACGCCCTCCGACTCGGCCATGCGCGCAACCTCCACCGCGTTCAGGTGCTCGTCGTCCCATCCGCCGCGTATCTTGATGGTGAAGGGGACGGTGATGCTCTGCCGCATGGCGCGCAGGAGACGCGCGGTGGCGGGCACGTCGCGCATGAGGGCGGCGCCCTTGCCCTTGCCGGTGATCTTGGGCATGGGGCAGCCCATGTTGAGATCGACGATGTCGGCGCCCAGCTCCTCGCAGCGATAGGCGGCGCGTATCAATGCCTGGGGGTCGCGGCCGAGAAGCTGCATGGCGAGCGGACGCTCCTGCGGATAGTAGGCCGTCATGTCGCCGGCGCGGGGCGTGTCCATGAGGAGAGCGAAGGCGTCGATCTCCTCCGTGGTGGTGAGCCCGCTCCCGCATTCCTTGGCCACGAGCCGGAAGGCGGCATTGGAGATGGCGGCCATGGGGGCGAGGCGGCAGAGCTGGGGGATTTCGATCGAGCCGATTTTCATTTGGTTAAAACGGGCCACGCCCGCTCGCCCACTATACACCGGACCCTGCGCCGGGCCCCCCTCGATTGACCTCCCCACCATGCTCTGGCAGGATCAACCCGAGGTGTCACGGATCATCGTCACGCTCGTACCGTCAATCATGAGCGACCTTTTCTCGCGCCCTTCACACGCGGCGATGGACATCGCGGGATGACCTGTCCCCGGTGCCAGGCCGACAATCCCGCGGGTATCCGCTTCTGCGGACAATGCGGGACGCCGGTGTCCGCGATGTGCCCGGCGTGCGGCGCGGCCAATCCGCCCAACCACCGCTTCTGCGGACAGTGCGCGACCGCGCTCGCCGGCCCCCAGCGGTTTCTCTCTCCCGAGTCCTACACGCCGAGGCATCTCGCCGAGAAGATCCTCACCTCGAAGAGCGCTCTCGAAGGAGAACGCAAGCAGGTCACCGTGCTCTTCGCCGATCTCCGGGGATCCCTGGAGCTCCTCGCCGGCCGCGATCCCGAGGAGGCGCAACGGCTCCTCGATCCCGTGCTCGAGCACATGATCGAGGCCGTGCATCGCTACGAGGGCACGGTCAACCAGGTGCTGGGCGACGGCATCATGGCGCTGTTCGGCGCGCCGGTGGCCCACGAGGACCACGCGGTGCGGGCTTGCTATGCCGCCCTGCGCATGCAGGAGGCGCTGAAACGCTACGCGCGAGAGACGAGCGCCGACGAGGTCCCGGCGCGGATTCGCGTAGGGCTCAACTCGGGCGAGGTGGTGGTGCGCACCATCGGCAGCGACCTGCGCATGGACTACACCGCGGTGGGACAGACCACGCACCTGGCCGCACGCCTCGAGCAGATGGCCGATCCGGGGACGATTCTCCTCGCGCCGGGCACGTGGCAGCTCGCCGAGGGATACGTCGACGTGCAGACGCGCGGCCCCCTGCCCATCAAGGGACTCACGGATCCGGTGGAAGTATTCGAGCTCGTGGGGGCGGGAGCCGTGCGCTCCCGGCTCCACGCCGCGGCCGCACGCGGCCTGACCTCTTTCGTGGGCCGCGACATCGAGCTGGATCAGCTCCAGCAGGCGCTCGATCTGGCCAAGGCCGGCCACGGGCAGGTGGTGGCCATGGTGGGCGAGCCCGGGGTGGGGAAGTCGCGCCTGTGCTGGGAGTTCACCCATTCCCGCGGCGCGGAACGCTGGCTGCTCCTCGAAGGCAGCGCGGCCTCCTACGGCAAGGGCACCGCCTATCTGCCCATCATCGAATTGCTCAAGCGATACTTCGACGTCGAGGCGCGTGACGACACGCGGATGGTGCGCAAGAAGGTTCACGCCAAGGTCCTCGCCCTCGATCGCCAGCTCGAGCCGGTGCTTCCCGCCGTGCTGTCGCTGCTCGGCGTGCCCGTGGACGACGCGGCGTGGGAGCGGCTCGATCCGCCCCGCCGCCGCCAGCGCACCCTCGACAGCGTCAAGCATCTGCTCCTTCGGCAAAGCCAGGCGCAGCCGCTCATGCTCCTCTTCGAGGACCTGCACTGGATCGACACGGAGACGCAGGCGTGGCTCGACAGCCTCGTGGAGAGCCTGCCCGCCTCGCCGTTGCTCCTGATCGCGAGCTACCGCCCCGAGTACCAGCACGGGTGGGGAAGCAAGACCTACTACCGCCAGCTCCGCATCGACCCGTTGCCTCTGGAGAGCGCGGGCAGCCTGCTCGTCGAGCTCCTGGGAACCGATGCTGGCCTCGAGCCGCTCAAGCGGGTGTTGATCGAGCGTACGGAAGGCAATCCGCTGTTTCTCGAGGAGAGCGTGCGCACCCTCGTGGAGACCCAGGCCCTCCTCGGCGAGCGGGGACGCTATCGGCTGGAGGAAGACGTCGAGTCGATCCAGATGCCGCCCACGGTGCAGGCCATCCTCGCCGCCCGCATCGACCGGCTCCTCCCCGAGGACAAACGGCTGCTCCAGGCGGCGTCCGTGGTGGGGAAAGACGTGCCCGTCGCCCTCCTTCAGGCGGTGGCCGAGACACCTGACGAGGAGCTCCGCCAGGCGCTGATCCGGCTCCGGAGCGCGGAGTTCCTCTACGAAGCGCGCGTGTTTCCCACTCTCGAATATACCTTCAAGCACGCCCTGACCCAGGACGTAGCCTATGGCAGCGTGCTCGACGAGCGAAAGACCGCGCTCCACGCCGCGGTGGTCGCCTCGGTCGAGCGCCTCGAGCCGGACCTCGTCGCCCACCACGTGGATCTGCTCGCCCATCACGCCGTGCGCGGGCGGGTATGGGACAAGGCGGTGAGCTATCTCCGGCAGGGAGGCCGCCAAGGCATGGCGAGCGGGGCCATCGCGGAGAGCGCGAGCAAGTACGAGCAGGCGCTCGCGCTCCTCCCCCACCTCGATCCGGGACCCGAGACCTTGAGGCGGGCCATCGACGTGAGGCTGGACCTCAGCGTGCCCCTGTCCCTCATGGGCAGGATCAAGCGGCTCATGGAGCTGCAGCTCGAAGCGGAGCCGCTGGCCAGAGAGCTGGGTGACGAGCCGACGCTGGGCTGGATCGCCCAGCGGCTGGCCGCCTATGGGTGGTTCCCCGGGCGATACCGCGACGGCGTGGCCCAGGCGGAGCGGGCGTTGACCATCGCGGAGGAGATCGGCGACGTGCGCCTGCAGGTCGCGTCGAAGTACGCGCTGGGGATGAATCACATGGCCCTCGGCGACTACCGCCCGGCCATCGAGGCCTTCGTGGACATCGTGGACGGGCCGGACGCCCCGGTGGCCCACGAGGTTCCCGGCATGAACGTGCCCGTGTACTGGGGAAGCTGCGCCTGGCTCGCCTTCTGCCTCTCCACCACGGGCGACTTCGAGCGCGTTGCCTTCTATGGCGATCCGACCCTGAAGGGGCCCGACCTGGATCCTATCGCCGAGGCCATGCTCGCGAGCTTCTTTCCCGGCCAGCACATGATCAAGGGAGAGTTCGCGCAGGCCCTCGTCTTGAGCGACCGGGCGGTCGAGCTGTGCCGCACCCGGAATGTTCCGGTGTGGCTCGCTCAGTCCTTCTCCCTGCGCGGACTGGTCCTGGCCTGGCTGGGACGTGCCGACGAGGCCCTCGGCGAGCTCGAGCGCGGGGTGGGACTCTACGAGCAGTTCGGCATCGAGAGCCATCGCTCGACCTTCCACTGGCGGTGGGCGGAAGGCCTTCTCCTCGCTGGGAAAGTCGAGCAAGCGCGTCGCCCCGCGCACCAGGCCATCGAGTTGGCGGTCGGCCTGGGGGAAAAGGGCAACGAGGCGCAGGCGCGCGCCGTCCTCGCGGACATTGCCTGCGTCGGCGATCCTCCCCGCGAAGCCGCGAGGCTCGCCCACGAGGCGCTCGAGGCCTGCGCCGCCCTCGGCATGCGCCCGGCCGCGGCCCGCTGCCATCTGAGCCTGGGCACGCTCTACCGGCGCACGGGCGAAGAGGCGCAGGCTCGCGAGCATCTGAGCACCGCCGCGAAGATGTTCGGCGAGATGCACATGCGGTACTGGGGGCAGCGCACCGAAGCCGAGACACGGGGACTCTCACGACTGCGAGGAGCCTGACATGGCGAGACTCAGCGAGATCACGAGCAAGAGCCAGGTTGCCCCCGAGGGGCATGCCGCCGTCGACAGCATCGTCAGCAGCCGGGGGTCGCTGCAGGGGCCGTTCACGATGTTTCTCCACGCCCCAGAGATGGCGGGGCGGGTGGCCCACCTGGGCGCGTACGTTCGCTTCGAGGGCGAGCTCGACATGCGCATCCGTGTTCTCGCCGCCCTGACGGTGGCGCGCGAGCTCGACGCCGTCTACGTGTGGGGAGCCCAGACCGGCAACGCGCGGAAGCAGGGCGTGCCGGAGTCCACCATCACGGCCATCCGCGAGAAGCATTCGCGAGGAGTGCCCGCGGAGGACGCCCAGATCATCGACTTCACGCGGCGGCTTCTCCGCGACCATCGGGTGGACGACGCCACGTTCGCCGCCCTCCGCCAGCGCCTGGGCGAGAAGAAGCTCCTCGAGCTCACGGGCAGCATCGGCTACTACGCCATGCTCGCCATGACCGTCAACGCCTGCGAGCTCGAAGCCGCCCCCGGCGCGGAGGTCCTGCGGGCCTGATCGGGCTGGCACGCGCAACGCCTCGTCTCGCTCGACCGCCCATAGACGATCGGGATTGAGGGGCGGAACTTCCCTGCACCTGTCCGACCGGTCCCGCGGCTGCTGAGGGGAAGTCTCGGCCAGTTGGGTCATCAGGGCTGCTTCGAGTTTGCGACCGCCGAGTTGCACTATCGCGAAGCACTGGCCCTCGCTGAGTCACACGGCAGACGTACTCTCGTGGCAGAGGGCCACCGTGAACTTGGGCACATGATGAGGCGCGGGGCCGCTAGCAAGCCATTGGCACGAGCGGCGTCGTCCACATCGAATGTGGCAACCACGCAGGTGAACCGTCGGAATACCTGGTGAGCTTCGGTGGTAAAAGGGATAGGCTCGGCGGATTCTAGTTGGAAGTTGCGTCGATGACAGCCGCCGTGGCGGGCTCAGGGATCCGGAGACGATCGTCTATCCGGACTCGCCGGCGAGCGTCTCCTTCGCCAACTTGCCCAAGCGTCGTTCCTGCAACGACGCGATGACGCTCGCCAGACGGTCGGGACTTATCGGCTTG
>DASYQB010000368.1:0-3894 GCA_036005985.1 Candidatus Methylomirabilota bacterium
CGCGCGGGAAGTCGGGGCTGCTACCGATTCTCGTGTAGGCCGACCGTCCACTCGCGCGGCCAGGCGGCGATCCCATCGCTTCCGTGTCGGAGAATAAGGGAGCCCGGCCTCACGCGCCCAGGTAGGCGCGCTGCACCCGCGGATCGGCGAGCAGGGCATCGTGCGCCCCTTCGAGGGCGACGCGGCCAGTCTCGAGCACGTAGCCGCGATCGCAGAGCTCGAGGGCCTCGACCACTCGCTGCTCCACGAGCAGGATGGTGAGGCGCCGGCTCTTCCGGGTGCGGTCGATGGTCTCGAAGATCTGCTCGACCACGCGCGGCCCGAGGCCTTGCGACGGCTCATCGAGGAGCAGGAGATCAGGCTGCGCCATGAGGCCGCGGCCGAGGGCAACCATCTGCTGCTCCCCGCCGGACAGCGAGCCCGCCAGCTGCTGGCGCCGCTCGCGGAGCACGGGAAAGAGGGCGAGCACGGCCTCCAGCCCCTCCGCGCGCTGCGCCCGTGCGGCGCGACGGTAGGATCCGAGCTCGAGATTTTCCAGCACGGAGAGGGAAGAGAAGATCCGCCGTCCTTCGGGGACGTGCGCGATGCCGAGGGCCGCCCGCTGATGAGCGGGAAGAGTAGTGAGGTCTCGGCCGCGAAACTCGAGGCGTCCCGCGGCGCCCCTGACCGCGCCGGAGATGGCCCGCAAGAGCGTCGTCTTGCCCGCGCCGTTCGGTCCCACGATGGTCACAAACTCGCCCTCCGCCACCTCGAGAGAGACGTCCTCGAGAGCGTGCAGGCCTCCGTAGGCGACGCTAAGGCCGGAGATCTTCAGCATGCTGAGGAGCTCCGTGCCGGGCGAGCCAGCGCGTGCCCAGATAGGCCTCGATCACCGCGGGAGTGCGCGTCACCTCTCCGGGCAGGCCCTCGGCCAGCCGCCGTCCCTGGTCCAGGACCACCAGCCGATCGGCGATCTTGACGAGGGCGTGAATGGTGTGCTCGATGATGGCCACGGTGACCGCCGCCGATCGCGCGCGTCGGATCATCACCGCCATGAGCTCGACGCCATCCGTGGACAATCCCGCGAGCGGCTCGTCGAGGAGGATGAGCCGCGGACGGGTGGCGAGGCACCGGGCCAGCTCCATCAGGCGCAGGTCGAGCGTGGTGAGGCCGGTGGGTACCACGTCCGCGCGGTCGGCGAGACCGACCAGATCGAGCGCGGCCAGCGAGCTCACGCGCGCGTGATCGGGTGAGCCACCGTGGGCGAAGGCCCCCACCATCACGTTCTCCAGCACGGTCAGGTGGGGAAAGAGGCGCATCACCTGGAAGGTGCGGCCGATGCCGAGCCGGCAGACCACATGCGGCTGAAGCCCCGTGATGGATTTGCCGAGCCAGTGCACCTCGCCACGCTCAGGCAGCAAGAAGCCGTTGAGGACATTGAAGAGCGTGGTCTTGCCCGCCCCGTTCGGCCCGATGATGCCGAGGATCTCCCCCTCGCGCACGTCGAAGCTCACGTCGGACAGCGCCTGGAGTCCCATGAATGCTTTCGAGACGCCGCGCACATCCATGAGGACCTGACGCGCGGCCGCCGGCACCGCGGGAGCGGCCGCCTCCGCCTCCGCTGCTACCGACACGGGGCGAGTGGCTCCGACCTGACGGCGCGTCCGGGCGAGAAGCATGCTCCGCGCTCGCCAGTAGAGACCCTCGGGGGCGTACATCATGACGGCCATGAGGGCGGCGCCGTAGACCACGCCCTGAATGCCGGGAAGCCGGTCGCCCATCGTGGTGTCGAGGATCTCGCTCACGGGAATCATGATGGCGGCGCCGATGATCGGCCCCCACAGCGTTCCCGCTCCCCCCACCAGGCACACGGTGAGGGTCTGCACGATCACGAGCACGCCGAAGACTGCTTCCGGCGTCACCACGAAGAGAATGGCGTGGGCGTAGACGGCGCCCGCGACGGCGGCCGGCGCCGCGCTCAGCATGTAGGCGATCATCTTGCAGCGGAAGCTGTCCACGCCCATGGCCTCCGCCGCCTGCTCGTTTTCCTTGATGGCCCGCAGCGAGTAGCCGAGGCGCGACGTCTCGATGAGTCGAGACATGACGAGGGTGGCAGCGAGGATGCCCAGGGCGAGCAAGTCGAAGGAGCGGGGCTCGGTGAACTGCATGAAGAGCCCCGGCTGCTCGCGCATCATCGGGATGGCCACCTCCTGATAGCCGAGGTAATCCATCACGATGCGGAAGATCAGCGGATAGGCAAGCGTCGCCAGCCCGAAGTAGATGCCGGCGAGACGGAAGGTAGGCGTGCCGATGAGCACGGCGGCGAGCACGGCCACGCCCACCCCGCCCAGCATGCCGAGCCAGGGCGTGAGCTTGAGCTTGGCGGCGAGAAGCACGGTGACGTAGGCGCCGATCCCGAAGAAGGCCTGGTGGCCGAAGGAGATCTGCCCCGCGTATCCGCTGATGATGTTCCAGGCGAGGCCCATGGTCGCCCACAGGAAGACGAGGGTGAGGACGCGGTGGTGATAGCGCTCGGTCACGACGAAGGAGAGGACGAGACCCACTGCTACCACGGCGACGATGGGCAGCCACTCGCGCGACCGGGACGCCACGGCTAGTGTTCCGTCTCCGAAGTCAGGGCCAGAACGTTTCCCTCTCCCCTCAGGGGAGAGGGCAGGGTGAGGGGAGTGCCAGTGAAGAGTTGATCGACGGATCGACCCTCACCCCGACCCTCTCCCTGTCCAGGGAGAGGGAGCAAGTTGTCAGCACTTCGGAGACGTAACACTAGACCGTCCGCGCCCGGCGGCCGAAGAGACCCTGCGGCCGGACATAGAGTACGAGCAGAAAGGCCACGAAGACGCCCACGTTCTGGAGCTGAAGGGGCAGGACGAGGAGGGTGAGCGACTGCACGAGCCCGATGGCCAGCCCGCCCACGAACGCACCAGGGATGCTCCCGAGGCCGCCGAGGACGACGGCCACGAACATGAGCACGATGAAGTTCACCGCGACATTGGGCTCGATCGGATAGTAGGTGGCGAGCAATCCGCCCGCCGCGGCCACGAGCGCGATGCCCACGCCGAAGGCCACGCCGTGCATGGCGCGCACGTTGATGCCCTGGTAGCTCGCGGCCTCGGGATCGTCGGCGGCCGCCCGCAGCGCTTTCCCCAGATCGGTCCGGGTGAGAAACACGTAGACGGCGGCGGCGAGGAAGAGGGCCATGAAGAAGGCATAGGTGCGCGCCTGGTTCAGGAGCAGCGGGCCGACCGCGAAAGCCTGCGTCGCATACGTCGTCCGGATGGCCCGCGGCATGGGCGAGAGGATCATGGTGGTGGCGTTGGTGATGATGAGCGACATGCCGAGGGTGAGGATGAGCTGGGCGTCCATCTCGCGATTCGGATCGCCCCCTCCGGTGACCCGCGCGAGGAAGATACGGTGGAGGATCAGCCCGAGCACGAAGAACGGGGGGATGGTGACGAGCGCGCCCACGAGCGGGTCGATGCCCAGCACCACTGCGTAGTAGTAGGTCAGGTACATGCCCAGCATCATGAAGTCGCCCTGCGCGAAGTTGACCACGCGCATGACGCCAAAGATGAGGGCGAGGCCGATGCTCATGAGGGCATAGACGCCCCCCACGAGGAGACCGGTCACGACGTACTGGGTGAGCTCGCTCGCTACCACGGCGCGCCGGGAGGGCGCGCTACTTGTGCCAGACCACGGGGCGCGTGGCCAGGCTCACCGGCACCACCGTGAAGGGCTCGCCGTTCTGCCACTGGACGATCAGAGGCACCGCGCCGATGCGGCGGCCGCGCTCGTCGAACCGGATGCGTCCGGGAGAAAGCGTGGAGGCGGCGGGGCCGCTGGTCAGATCGATCTTGGCCAGGGCGTCGCGGATGGCCTTGGGATCGGCGGACTTCG
>DASYQB010000369.1:0-5668 GCA_036005985.1 Candidatus Methylomirabilota bacterium
CGGCCCTCTGCGGCTGCACGGAAGAGGATCGCCCCGTCGTGAATGTCGTCGTGGATGCGAGGGCCATGGAGCGTGCCGCTGGGCATGCCTAGGTGCTGACGCAGACCTTGATGGCAACGGGTGAGCGGTGAGCGACGAAGGCATCGGCAAGGCGCTCGAGGGGGAAGCGGTGGGTGACCAGATTGCCAACCTGGACCTTTCCTTCCGAGAGAAGCGCGATGGCCTCGGGGAACTCCCGCTGGTAGATCATGGAGCCGGCGATACGGATCTCGCGGCGGACGACGGAGAAGAAATTCACCGTGGAGGCCTCGTGAGGCAGGCCGGTGAGCACCACGCGTCCGCCCGGTCGCGCGAGCTCGATAGCCTGCTCCACCGCCAACGCCGTCCCCGCCGTCTCCACCACGAGGTCGACGCCCTCGCGTCCCGAGAACGCACGCGCCGCCTCCGTCGCCCCGCCGCCCTCGGTGGTGGCGAACCCATCCGCGCCCAGCGCCCGCGCCAGCTCCTCGCGCCGGCTCACTCGGCCCACGGCGAGGACCCGGAGACCCTTCGCCTTGAGTACCTGGATGGCGAGGAGTCCCAGCGCGCCCACTCCGAGCACGGCCGCCGACTCGCCCGCCGCGGCCTCCCCACGCGCGACCGCGCGCACCACCACGGCCAGCGGCTCGGCGAGCATGAGCTGATCGGGGGCGATTCCCGCCGGCGCGGGCCAGCAGCAGCGAGCGGGCACGCAGGCCTGCTCGGCGAAGCCACCGTTCACGTCGATGCCCACCGCGGTGCGTGAGAGACAGAGATTTCGATTGCCTTCGCGACAGAGAGGGCAAACGCCGCACGAGAAGTTGGGCTCGACGGCCACGCGCTGGCCGGGCCGAAGGGTCACCACGTCGGCTCCCACCGCGGCCACCTCACCGATGAATTCGTGGCCCATGATGAGCGGATATGCCACCGGCCGATCACCGCTCCAGATCCGGTAGTCGGTGCCGCAGAGCCCGGAAGCGGAGACACGCACCACCGCCTCGTCCGCGGCGGGAGCGAGCACGCCGCGCGTCTCGATCCTGATATCACGAGGCCCATGGAGAACAGCGGCACGCATGGCGCTCATCCTACCGGGGATCTCCCCGGGGCGGCAAGGCGGCCCGCCTCATGCCGCGCTGTGGCCACCGTCGAGGAACACCGTGTGACCCGTCATGTAGTCCGAGGCGGACGAGGCGAGATAGACGACAAGCGGTCCGATCTCCTCGAGGCGGCCCGTCCGCCGCGCCGGCACATCACGCAGGAGGCGCTCCCGCACCTTGGCATCGTCGAAGGCCTCGCGGTTCATGTCGGTGACGAACCATCCCGGCGCCATCGCGTTCACCTGGATATTGTAGCGGGCCCACTCCACCGCGATGGCCCGGGTGAGCGCGATCACGCCGCCCTTGGAGGCAGAATACGCGGCATAACCCGGCAGACCGGCGGCGCCGAGCATGGAAGCGAGGTTGACGATCTTGCCGGATTTCTGCGCGATCAGCCGGGCCGCGGCGGCGCGGCAGCCGTTGAACACCCCGACGAGGTTCACCTCCACGCTTCGGCGAAAATCCTCGGGCGGCATCTCGGCCACGGGCTTGACCGCGGCGATTCCCGAGTTGTTCACGACAATGTCGAGCCGGCCCATGGTGGTCGCGGTGCGCTCTACGAGCGCCTCCACCTGCGCGTAGACCGTCACGTCGGTGGGAACCACGAGGGCGCGTCGTCCGAGCTTCTCGATGGCCCGCGCAGTCTCCGCCAGCTCGCCCTCGGACCGCGCGGCCACCGCGACGTCGGCTCCCGCTTCGGCGAGGGCCAGGGCCATGGCGCGGCCCAGCCCCCGGCTCGCCCCCGTGATGATGGCCACGCGCCCGTCGAGCCGAAACGCCTCGAGGGCCGGGCTCACTGGTAGAGGGCGTCGAGCACTGGCCGATGCCGCTCGGTGATCACCTTGCGCTTGACCTTGAGGGTGGGCGTGAGGGCGCCGTTCTCCACCGTGAAATCTTCGGGCAGGATGACAAACTTCTTGATCTTGGCGTACGACTGCAGCTCGGAGTTCTTCTGGTCGACCGTGCGCTGGACCCGCTCCACGACCTTGGGATGCTTGGCGAGCACCGACGGGTCGCCGGCCATGATCCCCTGCTCGCGGGCGAACTTGGCCAGCTCCTCCGGATTGAGGGTGATCAAGGCCACCGGGTAGGGTCGGCGGTCGCCGTGGACCATGACCTGGCTGATGAAGGGATCGCCCTTGAGCAGGTTCTCGATATTCTGGGGGGCGATGTTCATGCCGCCGGCCGTGACGATGAGATCCTTCTTCCGGTCGGTGATGAAGAGAAACCCGTCGTCGTCGAAGCGCCCGATGTCACCCGTGGCGAACCAGCCGTCGTCGAGGAAAACCTCGCGGGTCGCCTCGGGCTTCTTGAAGTAGCCCTTGGCGATGTTCCCGCCTCGGCCGAGGATCTCCCCGTCGGCGGCAATCTTGACGTCCACTCCGGGCATGGCCTTGCCCACCGAGCCGAACTTGTAGGCGTCCTCTCGGTTGTTGGTGAGCACGGGGCAGGTCTCGGTCAGCCCGTACCCCTCGAGAATCAGGATGCCCGCGGCGTGGAAGAACTCGGCGATCTCTCGGGCGAGGGGCGCGCCCCCGGAGACGGCGAAGCGCAGCCGGCCGCCGAGCGCGGCCTGCATCTTCGAGAAGACGAGCTTCTCGGCCAGCTTGTACTGGAAGGCGAGGGCCCCCGGCACCGGTCGATTGGCCTGCTTGAGCCGCGAGACGTCCTTGCCCACTCCCACCGCCCAGTTGAAGATCTTTCGCTTCACCGGCGAGCCGCCCTCCGCCCGCGCCATGGCGCCCGCGTAGACCTTCTCGAACACCCGCGGCACGCTGCAGATGAAATGAGGCTGGGTCTCGGGAAGGTTCTCCCGGAGCTTGTCGATGCTCTCGGCAAAGGCCGTGCAGAGGCCCCGGTGCACGCCGATGAAGGACTCGAGCCGCGCGAAGGAGTGCGCGAGGGGCAGGAAGAGCAGGTGGACCTCTCCCTCCTTGATCGTGGTGGTCTGGGCCGCCGACTCCAGGGCGGACAGATGATTGCCGTGGGTCTGCACCACGCCCTTGGGCGGTCCCGTGGTGCCCGAGGTGTAGACGATGGTGGCCAGGTCCTCCCGCTTGATCCCGTCCACCCGGTGCGCGAGCTCGGCCTTGAGGGAGTCGGCCTTTTCCCGGCCCAGGCGCTGCAGGGCTTCCCACGTGAACGTCCGCGGCGACGGCTCGCGCCCCTCGTAGCCCTGCATGATCACGATGTGCTCCAGCCCCGGCATGGACTTGTCCACTTCGAGGACCTTGGCGAGCTGGGTGGGATCTTCGACGATCAGGGTCTTCACTCCCGCGTCGTTGACGATGTACTCGATGAGATCGGGGGGATACGTCGGATAGATGGGAATGGTTACCCCACCCGTGGAGAAGATGGCGAAGTCGGCCTGCACCCATTCCGCCCGGCTCGTCGACAGAATGCCCACCGCATCACCGGGGCGACGGCCGAGCGTCACCAGCCCCGCCGCGAGCTCGCGCACCGTGTTGCCCACCTCCCGCCAGGTGAGCGTTTTCCACGCTCGCTCCTGCTTGAACTTCTGGGCGGGCGATCCCGCGCTCTTCTCCACGCGGTTCCAGAACATGCGGGCCAGTGATTGATCAGACATGGCGCGTCCCCCTCACGGCTGTGTGCGGGCCTGGCCCCGAAGCTCCTTGCGGAGGATCTTGCCCACAGGGCTCTTGGGCAGGGCGTCGACGAAACGAATCTCCCTGGGGCATTTGTACTTGGCGAGCCGCGTCTGGCAGAAGCCGGCCACCTCGTCGGCGGTCGCCGCCTGCCCCGGCTTGAGTACGACGAACGCCACCACTTCCTCGCCCATGAGAGTGTCGGGAAGGCCGATCACCGCCGCTTCGGCCACCGCGGGAAAGGCGTAGAGCACCTCCTCGACGTCGCGCGGATAGATGTTGAAGCCTCCGCGTATGATGAGGTCCTTCTTGCGCTCGACGATGTACAGGTAGTTGTCCGCGTCGAGCCGGCCCATGTCGCCCGTGCGAAGCCACCCGGCGCGAATGGTCTTCGCCGTCTCCTCCGGATTCCGGTAATAGCCGAGCATGACGTTGGGCCCTTGCACGCATACCTCCCCCACCTCGTCGGTGGGCAGGGCACGGTCGTCGTCATCACGGATGGAGACGGTCACTCCGGGAATGGGCGGGCCCACCGAGCCGAGCTTGCGCGCTCCGGAGAGGCGGTGGGCCGAGACGACCGGCGAGGCCTCGGTGAGGCCGTAGCCCTCGAGCAGCTTGCCGCCGAAGCGGCGCTCGAAGGGCTCGACGAGTTCGACGGGGAGCGGCGCCGCTCCCGATCCCCAAGCCCGCATGGTCGAGGTCTCGTAGGCCGAAGCGCCGGGATAGTTGAGGAGGTACACGAACATGGTGGGCACGCCCGACATGGCCTCCGCGCGGAACTCCTGGATGGCCTTGAGCACCTCCTCGGGATTGAACCAGCGGAGCAGCGCCGACCGCGTGCCCAGGATATGGCCCGCATTCATCACGGTGAGGCCGTAGGAATGCGAGAGGGGCAGGACGCCGACGCTCCATCGCTCGCGATCGAGCTCGAAGAGCGAGGCCGAGGCGCGGGCATTGGACTCGAGGTTGGCGTGGGACAGCGCCACTCCCTTGGGCGTGCCCGTGGTTCCTGACGTGTAGAGAATGACCGCGAGATCCCCATCGCCGCGGGGAACCGCCTCGAAGCGATCGCTCTCTCCGCTGGTTTCCTCCTCGAAGGAGCGCAATCCGCCCTCCCCGCCGCCGTCCACGAGGAGAACGTGGCGGAGATTCGGAAGCACGCCGATCTGCTTCTCGATCTTCCCCACCATGTCGGACGAGGTGATGACGACCTTGGCCTCCGAGTCGGCCACGATATGGGCGACCTCGGTCTCGCCGAGAAGGAAGATCACCGGTACGATCACCGCGCCCACGCGCAGGATGCCCCCGTAGCTCTGCATCACCTGTGGACAGTTGGGGAGCATGACTACCACACGATCGCCGGGCTGCACGTCCAGGCGCACCAGGGCATGGGCGACGCGGGAAGCCGCGCGGTGCTGATCCATGTTGGTCATCCGGCGGCCTTCGAAGGCGAGGGCTTCGTACTCGCCGTAGCGCCGGATATTATCGTCGCTGAGGAGAGCGAGGCTCATGGCTTCTTGCCGCACTCCTTCTGAACGGCCTGGAGCCGCGCGGTGGGCGTGGGGTGGGTGCTGAGCCAGTTCGACCAGCCGGGCGCCGTCATCTCCAGATCGAGATGCTCGAGCAGCACCAGCATGTCCGTGCAGCCGCGCCCCGGCCCCCCCGGGAGACGGTCGAGAAGCTCCACGGCATAGCGATCCGCCGCGAATTCTTCCTCCCGGTCGTAGACGCGATGTGTGCGCAACGCGTCTTCGCCTCCCCCGCCCGCCATGGCCTGGCGCCGCTCCGCTCTGGTGTCGAAGTGCCCCAGCTGAACGTGGCCGAGCTCATGCGCCAGCGCGGCCTGGAGCTCGGACGGCGGCAGGTTGCGGAGCGCGCCCGAGGTGATGGTGAGGCCGAACTTGTTGGGAGGATGCGGACCCACCGCCATGTCGATGCGCCTGAGCT
>DASYQB010000370.1:0-14517 GCA_036005985.1 Candidatus Methylomirabilota bacterium
GGAGAGGGCGATGGCGCCAGGGAACTCGCCCATGCTGTACCGCGCAAGCCCGAGGAACGTATTGGCGAGCACGGCTACCGTGGTGTCGTGAATCTCTGAGGCGATGGCGACGGCGCGCTCGCCGTATTCGATGGCCCGCTCGAGGTCGAGCATCACGTTGAAGTAATTCGTGAGGAACGAGGCGACCAGACCGAGCCGGCGGCGGTCACCCAAGGCCTCGGCGAGGCGCTCCGCTTCCGTCAGGTAGTCGAGCATTCGGCCGAAGTCGCCGAGTGGGCTCAGCGAGTAGCGCAGGTCGAGCCGCAGGTCGACACCCCGGCCTATCGTCTCGGGCGTTTCCGGCACGTAGGTGAGCGCCTTGAGCGCCTGCTCGAAGTACCGCACCGCCGTGCGGTGGGCGGAGCGGGAAAAAGCCCGGCTCCCCGCCTCTCGTGAGTAGTTGACGGCCTTGTCCCATACTCCGCCACGAAAAGCGTGGTGGGCGAGTCGCTCCAGGTGCTCCGTTGAGCGTTCGGTGTTCATCTCCTCGATGGCCGCCACGATGCGTGTGTCCAGGGCACGGCGGCGCTCCTGGAGCAGGCTGCCGTAGGCCACATCGAGGATCAGTGCGTGCTTGAACGTGTACTCCACGGCCGGGAAGAGACTGGTCTCGTACATGAATTCAGCCGCCTGCAGGTTGTGCAGGCTCCGGCGCAGCTGATCATCCGAGACGTCGGCCACGACTTCCATCAGCGCGAGGGGAACGTCCTTGCCGATAACGGCGGCGCACTGCAACACCCGCTTGTCTTCCACGGAGAGCCGGTCGATGCGGGCGCCCAGGAGAGCCTGAACGGTGGCCGGCACGTCGACGGTTTCGGCGGGCTGGGCCAAGCGGTAGCCGTCCCGCTCACCGGCGAGCACCCCGGTTTCGAGGAGATGCCGTACGCCTTCCTCGAGAAAGAAGGGGTTGCCCTCCGAACGTTCGATGAGGTGGGCGCGCAGCGGGCCGATTTCGGGGCTGGTGCCGAGAATGTCGTGGAGGAGCTCGTCGGCCACGCCGCGGTCCAGGGGACGGATGGCGAGCTGAGCATAGTAGGTCTTTCTGCTCCAACTGTGCTCGTATTCCGGCCGGTAGGTCACGACGAGAAGAATGCGGGCGGCGGGCAGGCCCTCCACGAGCGCGTCGAGAATGGCCTGCGCCTCGGGATCAATCCAGTGCAGATCCTCTATCACCAGGCACAAGGGCCGGCGCCGGCTCTCCCGGACGAGGAGTCGCCGAATGGAGTCGAGGGTGCGCCGCCGTCGCTGCTGAGGGTCGAGCCCCTGCCACGCCGGATCGTCGGCGTCGATGTCGAGGAGCGCGAGGAACGCGGAGAGCATCCCGAGGAGCGCGGGGTCGAGGTCGAGGAGAGTGGTGGTCAGCCGTTCGCGTATGGTACGCGCGTCATCCCATTCCTGGATGTCGAAGTAGCTCCTGAGGAGGGAGATCATGGGCAGGTAGGCCGCGCTCGTGTCGAACGGTGTAGCGAAGGCCTCGAGGATTCGCCACTCTTCCGAGAGATGGCCGGCCGTGAACTCCCGGGCGAGGCGGGATTTGCCCACCCCCGGCTCGCCCACGAGGGCCACGACCTGGCCGTGGCCGTTTCGAGCGTGCTTCATCGCCGTGGCGAGATCCGCGAGCTCGAGGTGGCGCCCCACGAAGCGGCTGAGCCCTCGCGACGCCGCGAGCTCGAGCTTGGAGCGGATTGGCCCGGGGCCCGTGAGCTCGTAGATGGTAAGAGGAGCCAGCAGTCCCTTGATGGGAACTGGTCCAAGGGACTTCACGGCCACAAATCCTTCGGACAGGCGCAGCGTATGTTCGGTGATCAGGGTCTGGCCGGGCGTGGCCAGCTGCTCCATGCGGGCGGCCAAGTGTGTGCTCTGGCCGACCGCCGTGTAGTCCATCCTGAGATCGCTTCCCACCGATCGGACGACGACTTCGCCGGAATTCATGCCCACCCGGATTCGCACGGGAAGACCATGCGCCTGGCGAAGCTCCTCGCTGAGCGTTTCAATGCTGTCCTGCATGCGTAGGGCCGCGTAGCAGGCGCGAACCGCGTGATCCTCGTGGGCGAGAGGCGCGCCGAACAGGGCCATGATGCCGTCGCCCATCACCTGGTTGACCGTGCCTTCGAAGCGATGGACGGCTTCCATCATCCGCTCGAGCACGGGGTCGAGGATGCGCCGGGCGTCTTCCGGGTCGCGATCGGCGAGGATCTCGAGGGAGCCGCGAAGATCGGCGAAGAGGATGGTGACCTGCTTGCGCTCTCCCTCGAGCGCCTCGCGCCCGCGGAGAATCCTCTCCGCCAAGTACGTGGGCGTGTAGTCATGAGGCTCTGGGGTGCGAACGGGCGTGGCCCCGCGGGCGAGCGCCGTGCCGCAATCGGTGCAATAGGAGTTGCCCGGCGAGTTGTGGGTGCCGCAGCCGGGGCAGGTCAGGCCAAGCGGAGCACCGCACTCCCCGCAGAACCTCGCACCGGCCAGCGACTCATGCCGACACCGGGGACATTGCATGGTGCGAGGAAGCTAAGCCTGGACCCTCTCGCAGTCAAGCTTCCCGCAGGCGCTCACAGGCCGAGCTTGATCGTGCCGGACTCGGCCAGCCGCTTGATCTCTTGGTCGGCGTAGCCGAGCTCGCGCAGGACTTCCGCGGTGTGCTGGCCCAGCTGCGGAGCGGGGCGGCGTATGGGGACGGGCGCGCCCGAGAGGAGGGTGGGGAAGCGCAGCGCATGGACGGTGCCGTGGCCCGGCTGCTCCATGGGCACCACGAGGCCCAAGTGCTTCACCTGCGCGTCGTCGAACACCTCGTGGAATTCGTACACGGGCCCCGCGGCGACCTGGGCCTTCTCGAAGCGCTCGACCCACTCCGCGGTGGAGGCCTTGGCGAGGCGCTCTTCGACATAGGCCACGAAGTCGTCGTAGCGCGAGATACGCTCCGCGTTCGAGGCGAAGCCGGGCTTGGTCGCGAGCTCGGGCTCACCGAGGGCGACGCAGAAGCGCTTCCACTGGTCCTCGTTCATGAGGACGATGTTGAGGTAGCCGTCCTGGGTCTTGTAGGCGCCGCCGGGAGCAATCGCCGAGTTCCGATTTCCTTCGCGCTTGGGCTTGTGGCCGGTGTCGAAGTAGATCGCGGTGGGATCGGGCAGGAGCGAGAGGCTGGAGGCGAGCAGGCTCACATCGAGGTACTGGCCGCGGCCGGTGCGGAAGCGCTGGACGAGGGCAGCGCACACGCTGCCGAAGGCCGTGATGGCGGCGGCCAGGTCGGACGTGGAGCCGGCCACGCGCGTGGGTGGGTCGCCGGGATGGCCGGTCAACGCCATGAGGCCGCTCATGCCCTGGGCGATGGTGTTGTAGCCGGGGCGCCTGGAATGCGGGCCGGTCTGGCCGAAGCCGGTGACCGAGACGTAGACCACGGACGCATTGACTGCGCTCACCGCCTCGTAGCCCAGCCCCAGCTTCGCCGCCCCGCCGGGCAGGAAGTTCTCGACCACGACGTCCGCTCGCCTGGCCAGCTCGAAGGCGATCTTCGTGCCCTCCGGCCGCTGGAGGTCGAGGGCGATGCCCCGCTTGTTCCGGTTGATGGCGGCGAAGGACGCGCTCATCCCGTTCTTGCCGCGGAGAACGCGCAGGTCGTCGCCGAGAGGCGGCCGCTCGACCTTGATGACGTCGGCGCCGAGGTCGGCGAGGAAGGCGGCGCAGTACGGCCCCGCGATCACCCGCGAGAGATCGAGGACGCGGATACCTTCGAGCATGCTCATGCCGCGGGCACCGCCCGCCCCCGCGCCCACTCGCGGAGGGCCTCGACGTCTTCCGCCCGCGTGACGGAAAGCGGCTTGGTCGCCTTGATCTCCTCCAGGATGTGCTCGGTGGCCAGCTCTGCTCCGCGGGCAAAGGCAGTGTAGAGCGCCGAGACTACTCCCTGCTCGATCTCGGCTCCGCTGAAGCCGTGGGCCGCCTCGGCGAGCGCGACCAGATCGTAGACGGCAGGGTCACGGTGGCGGCGTCCAAGGTGCACCCCGAAGATCTGGCGCCGCTCGTCGAGCGTGGGCAGGTCGATGAAGAAGATCTCGTCGAAGCGCCCCTTGCGCATGAGCTCTGGAGGAAGGGCGGTGATCTGATTGCAGGTGGCGACGAGGAATACAGGCGCCTCGTGGTCCTGGAGCCAGCCGAGGAGCCGTCCCAGGATGCGGCGCGACAGGCCGCCGTCGGACTCGGAGCTGACCACCGAGGCAAAGCCTTTCTCGATCTCGTCGATCATGAGGACACACGGGGCCATCCTCTCCGCGGTGGCGAGGGCGCGATCGAGGTTCTTCTCGGACTCGCCGATGAACTTGTCGAAGAGCCGGCCCGGCTCGAGCCTGAGCAGCGGCAGCTCCCAAGCCTTGGCTACGGCCTTGGCGGCCAGGCTCTTCCCACAGCCCTGCACGCCCAGGAGCAGGATGCCGCGCGGGGCGGGAATGCCGAACTCCTTGGCCTCGGGCGTAAACGCCTTGCCCCGCTTCTCGAGCCAGGTTTTCAGGCCGCGGAGGCCACCGACATCGTCCAGGCCCTCCCGCTGCGGCACGCAGTCGAGCACGCGCTCGCGTGAGAGCAGCTCTTTCTTCATCTCCGCGATGACCTCGATGTCCCGGGGGCCCAGGGTGAGATCGTCGAGCACGGCCCGCGTCAACGCCCGCTCCGCCTCGAAGAGAGTCAGCCCCCGCAGGGCGCCGGCGATCTTGTCGAGAATGTCGGGGCCGGGCGGAGGGCCGAGCTTGTGCAGCCGGGCGAGGCTGCCGAAGACTTCCTGGACGAGCGTGCGGAGGTCGGCCTCGGTCGGGAGCTCGAGCTTGACGAGGCTGGCGAGAGCGGCCAGCTCCGAGGGCAGCTCCACGCGCGGAGCGGTGAGCACGAGGGCGCGCCGGTCCCGCGAGAAGAGGTGGGTGAGATCCTGGAGGGTCCGGACCACCAGGGCGTCGCCGAGCGAGCGATGGAGGTCCTTCATCAGATAGATGCCTTCGTTGGGGAGCTCGCCGAGATTGCGAAGCGCCTTGAGCGGCTCCTTGGTGTCATAGAGCGGCTCGAGCGACCCCGCGCGTCTGAGTCCCCGCGTCATGGTCCAGACGAACAGGGGAATGCGCAGACGCTGGGCCACGCGCTCCAGCGCCTGCTCGACGCGCTCCTCCTCCAGGGTCTCGATGGCGATGAGCGGAGTGCGCGAGCTGATGAGGATCTGGAGGGTCCGGAGCGCGTCCATGCGGATCTCGAGTCTGGCACGATTACCCGTCACTTCGCCAGAACTCCGTGCAGCTCCGCTCGTGCTGGATGGACAGGCGGCCCGCCTTCACCACGAGCCGGCGCGGGGCCATCGTGGTCACCACTTCCGCGGGGCGCTCCGTCTCCCACAGCACGAGATCGGCGCGGGCGCCGACGTGGAGACCATAGTCGGGCAGCCGGAGCATGCGCGCGGGATGCTCGGTGAGCATGGCGAGCACACTGGCCACGTCCGATTCGGTGCCCATGTGGGCGGCGGCGGTGACCAGGTAGCCCATGAGCGCGAGATCGCCCGTGCCCATGGGGGTGAAGGCGTTCAGGATATTGTTGGTGGCCGCCGCCACCGTGACCCCCGCGGCGAGGAGCCGCTTGGCGGGAGCGAGGCCGCGGCGCGGATTCCGGGCGTCCTTCCGTCCCATCAGGTACAGATCTGTCGCGGGGAGCATGATCACGCCGATGCCCGCGTCTTTGAGGACGGTGGCCACCGCCTCGAGACGTTCCGGCTCCAGGGCGGCGAGCTCGCTCACGTGCCCCGCGGCCACACGCCCCTGCCAGCCGAAGCGCACCGTCTGCTCGGCCACGTAGAGGACGTCGAGGTGGTCCGGCTCGTCGAAGAAGTCGATGTGGAAGTCCACGTCGACGTCGAAGTCGCGCGCGAGACGGAAGACGATGTCGATCTGGGCATGGGCGTCGGTGTCGTTGTACGGACAGCCGCCGATCAGGTCCGCTCCGCCTTCGAGGGCACGCGCGAGGAGCGCGTCCGTTCCCGGCGAGCGAAGTATGCCTTCCTGGGCGAAGGCGCACAGCTGGAGATCGATGGCCGGAGCGTACTCGCGCTTGAGGGCGAGCAGCGCGTCGAGTCCCTTGAGGCCCACGATGGGATCGACCTCGACGTGACTCCGCATGGCGGTGGTGCCGGCGCGAATGGCCGCGTCGAGCACGCGGCGCGCCCGCGCGCCGATGTCGTCTACCGTGAAGCCGCGCTTGGCCTCCGCGGTCACCTGGAGCGCCTCCGTCACCGTGCCGTCGATGGACGGCGAACGGTCCGAAAGCAAGGCCTTGTCGAGATGGATATGAGCGTCCACCAACCCGGGGGTGAGAACGCAGCCGCGGCAATCCACCGTGCGTCGCGCGGGATGCTTGGTGAGCGCGCCGATGGCGGCGATCCTGCCTCCGCGCGTGCCGATGTCGGCGAGCTGCCCGTCGGGAAGGGTCGCCTTGCGCAGGAGCAGCTCGAAAGGCTCGGGCATCTAGGCGAGGGCGGCCGAGGAAGCCGACAGCGCGCGGCAGCCGAGCCGGATGCCGGTGAGGGTGTCCGCGCCCGAGGTCGCTCCCATGGCGAGAAGCTCGCGCACGGCGCCGTCCGCGTTGCCGCCGGTGCGGGCCGTGAGGAGCGCAAGCACAGGCTCGGCGAATCTTCCGTCGAGCGCCTCGAGAAGGAAATCGTGGGCCACGTCGGTGGTGCGCTTGCTCGCCGCCTCCGCGAGCCGATCGCGCTGGACACGATCCTCCATGAAGGATTCGGGGGCGAGCCGGTGAATCGCCGCGAGCGCTCCCAGCACGCAATCGTCTCCCGCCGGGGTGAGACCTTCGCCGAGGCCGATCAGCGGCTCCGCCGCGTCCACGAAACCCTGGAGGTCAAGGAGAGTGAGACCCTTGGCGAGCGCACCCCGGGCGCGAAGGCCCACTCCGGAAGCGAGCGCTCGCCCGCACGGAGGCTCGGGCAGGGCATCGGGGGAGAAGGCGAGCGGGCCGCGCGGCATCTCCAGCGGTACCGCCTCGGCGTGCCTCCAATCGAAGTCGGAGGTCCGGATGCGCATCCCGGGCGTGACCGCTTCGCGCGGAGGCAAGAGAGACAGGGCCACCGCGAACGGAGCGGCAAGCGGCGTCTGGCCGTGAAGCGTGAGCAGGCGGCCGTCGTGCCAAAGAATGTTGATGGCGTGGTCGAAGACAGAGTGGACACGCCCCTCTCCGTCGGCCCTCCCGGCCAGTCGCTCGAGCGATACGCTGCCCAGTCGCGCGATGCGGAGTGATCGAGGCATGGCGGGACGGATGATAGTCGCGGCGGGCCAAGCCTTCAAGACGGGTCCGCGCCGGCCCGTCGGCCGAGATACGCCTCGATGACGGCGGGATCGCTGCGCACGGTGGCGGCAGCGCCCTCGAGGGCGATGCGGCCACGCTCGAGGACGTAGGCACGATCGGCGAGAGCCAGGGCCTGGGCGGCCATCTGCTCGACGAGGAGAATGGTCACCCCCTGCTCGCGCAGGCGACCGATGGCCGCGAAGATCTCGCGAACGAGGAGCGGCGCCAGACCGAGCGAGGGCTCGTCGAGGAGCATGACGCGCGGCCGCGCCATGAGCCCCCGCGCCACCGCGAGCATCTGCTGCTGGCCGCCCGACAGCGCGGCCGCGGGCAGATGGAGCTTCTCGACGAGGGCGGGGAAGAGGGCGAGCGCGGAGTCGAGGTCGGCACGCACGGCCGGGGCGTCACGGCCACTCCCGCGGGCGAGAGCGCCCAGCATCAGATTGTCGTGCACGCTCTGGTCGCCGAAGATGCCGCGCCCCTCGGGCACGAGGGCGATGCCGTGTCGGGCGACCCACCACGAAGACCGCCCGCCGATGTCCCGGCCATCGAAGGTGATGCGTCCGGTAACCGGACGAAGGACACCCGCGATGGTCTTGAGCAGCGTGGTCTTGCCCGCACCGTTGCCCCCGATCACGGAGACGATCTCCCCCGGCCGCACCTCGATGGTGACGTCGTGCAGCACGGCGACCGCGCCATAGCCGGCGCGGAGGCTTGACACGGTGAGCGCGCTCATGTGGTCGCGCCCAGGTAGGCCTCGATCACCGCGGGATTCTGACGAATTTCCTCGGGCGCGCCCTCGGCGATGACGCGCCCGTAGTCGAGCACGGTGATCCGGTCGGAGACCGCCATGACCAGGTCCATGTGATGCTCGACGAGAATGACGGTGGGGCCGCCCTGGTCACGGAGCCCGGTCAGCTGGGCGTCGAGCGCCGCGATCTCCGCCGGAGACAGTCCGGCCGCCGGCTCGTCGAGCATGAGGAGCAGGGGCTCGGTGGCGAGGGCGCGGGCGATCTCGAGCTTTCGCCGGAGGCCGGCGGCGAGCGATTCGGCGGGCTCATGGGCGAGCTCTCCCAGCCCAAACGCTTCGAGGAGGTCGAGAGCTCGCGATTGGATGAATGCATCGCGGGCGCGGCCGCCTGGTGTCGCGAAGAGGGCAGATAGCGGGGAGCCGAGGCGAGGGCCGGCCACGCCCACCGCCACATTGTCGCGAACGGACAGGCCGCCAAAGACCTGCGCGGTCTGGAAGGTGCGTGCGATGCCGTGCCGGGCGATGGCATAGGGTGAAAGCCCGTCGATGGAGCGACCGTCGACCATGATGGTGCCGGCCTGGAGAGCGTAGAAGCCCGAGAGCACGTTGAGGAGCGAGGTTTTTCCCGCGCCGTTCGGGCCGATCACCGCGTGGATGTGGTGACGGTTCACCGTGAGGGCGACTCCCGCCAACGCGGCCACGCCGCCGAAAGAGAGGTTTACTCCATTCGCCACCAGGAGCGTACCTGCCCCCTCACCCTGCCCTCTCCCCAGAGGGGAGAGGGACAATTCGAGAGGCGCCGGCCTCGACCGCCGCGCCCTGGACACCGCCCCCACCACACCGTCAGGCAGCCAGTAGATCGAAAGGAGGAGCAGCGACCCGTAGAGGATGAGGCGGTAGTCGAGGAGCCGGGTCAGGAGCTCGGGCAGGATGGTCAGCGCCACGCTGCCCGCCACGGGCCCCGCGATGCGCCCGAGACCTCCGAAGAGCAAAGCGAGGAGAAAGAGAATCGACGTCTGGAGGGTGAAGCTGTCCGGCGAGATGTAACCATTCAGAAATGTGAAGAGCGCGCCCGCCGCGCCCGCGAAGGCGGCGGAAACCGTGAAGGCGGCGATCCGCACGTAGTAGGCGGAGAGACCCAGCGATTCCGCGGCCACCTCGCTGCTCTTGACGGCGAGACAGGCGCGCCCCCACGCGGAGCGGCGCAGATTGGCGGTGAGCCAGAGGGCGAGCGCCGCCGCCAGCATCACCGTCCAGTAGTGCGTGCGCAGTCCGGGCTTGGGGATGTTGAAGATGCCGCCGGGTCCTCCCGTCACCGAGCCCCACTCGATGACCACGCCCTCCACGATGAGACCGAAGGCGATGGTGACCATGGCCAGATAGGGTCCGGAGACGCGAAGCGCGGCCGCGGCCACCGCGGCCCCCACCATGGACGTGATCACCACGGCCACGGCGATGGCGATCCATTCACTCGTTCCCGCCCGGGTGACGCAGAGCGCGGCGGTGTAGGCGCCGAAGGCGTAGAGCCCGGCATGGCCGAGCGAGGTCTGTCCGGTGAAGCCCACGAGGACGTTGAGC
The DNA here is from genome assembly GCA_036005985.1 of Candidatus Methylomirabilota bacterium. GTDB lineage: Bacteria > Methylomirabilota > Methylomirabilia > Rokubacteriales > CSP1-6 > AR37. Next base: position 9,683 of record DASYQB010000370.1, read on the forward strand.
CCGGCCGTGACGATGGTGAGAAGTCCCACCGATATGACAACGTAGAGGTAATAGGTGTTGGAAGTGAAGAAGGGGATGACGGCGGCCGCCGTGGCGAGGGCGGCCCAGCCGAGCCGGCCGGTCACACCCGCCTCGAAGGCTTCTCGCCGAGCAATCCCCACGGCCTCACCACGAGGACGAGGATCACCAGGCCGAATCCCACGATCTCGCGCGCCCGCGTCGAGACGTAGCCGGCGGTGAAGGACTCCACCAGCCCGTAGCCCAGTCCGGCCAACACGATGCCGGGAGCCGAGGTGAGTCCGCCGATGATGGCCACCGCGAAGGCTTTGAGCCCGATGATGGTACCCATCTGCGGCGACACGTTGAGAAGCGGGGCGAGGAGCACGCCGGCCACGCCGGCGAGGAGGGCGGACAGGGCATAGGACGCCATCACCGCGCGAGGAATGTTGATGCCCATGAGGCCTGCCGCCTCCGGATTCCACGCCACCGCCTTGAGCTGCTTGCCATAGGCCGTCCGGTGATAGAAGAGCTGAACGAGGCCCATGAGGAGCAGCCCCACCACCGGCACCAGGAGCTCCTGAGGATAGAAGCCGGCGGAGCCGAGGATGATCGGCTTCCGCATGAGCGGCGACGGGAAGGCGCGCGCGTCCTTGCCGAAGGTGAGCTGGGCCACGTTCTCCGCGATGATACCGACGGCGATGGTGGCGAGGAGCCAGGCGGGCGAGGCACGGAGAAAGAAGGGGCGGACGGCCACGCGCTCCACGAGAGCGCCGAAACCGGCGAGGGCGACCAGGGTCACCACGAGGGCGAGAGGAAAGGGCCAGCCCAGCGCCACGAAGACGGCGTAGGCCACCACCGCTCCCACCATCACCGCGTGCCCCTGGGAGAAGTTCATGGTCCGGCTGGTCGCCCACGTGATGTGATACCCGAGGGCGACCAGCCCGTACATGCTGCCGAGGGCGAGGCCGGTGACGAGGAGCTGGATGTAGATGGGCGCGGGCCCTACTTCATGCTGATCGGAACGATCTTGCCGCCCTTCCAGACCACCATGACGTAGTCCTCGTCGGTCAGCGCGTCGTGCTGCTCCGCGGTGAACGGACGCTTGTAGGTCTTGATCAGGCCCTTGTACTCGCCCTTGAGATTCTCGAGGGCGTCGCGGACCTTGGTCCCATCGGTGGATCCGGCCTGATCGATGGCCATGGCCACCAGGTGCATCCCGTCGTAGGCGTTGGCGGTGCCCACGGGGGCGATGACGTCGCCCGGCTCCTTCACACCGTACTTGTCCCGCAGCATTTTGAGCACGTACTGGCCACGCTCGTTCTGCTTGCCGAAGAACGTATAGGTCTGGAGGAAGGTGACGCCGTCCGAGAGGTCGCCCGTCAGCTCCGCGAAGCGGCCGCCCGAGATGCCCCAGTGCGAGATCATGGCCGCGTCCCAGCCGAGCTTGGACTTGGACCGGAGCACCTGCGCTCCCTCCGGAGCATTGGCCACGAGCACGATGAGATCCGCGCCCGCGTTCTTGAGGCGCAGGAGCTGCGGGCTCATGTCGGGATCGTTCCAGTTGAAGCGCTCGACGCCCACCGCCTTCACGCCCTTCTCGCCGAACCACTTGGTCAGCCCCGCTTCGTTGGACTGGCCCCACGGCGTGTTCTCGAGGAGGAGGCCCGGCTTGCCCTTCTTCAGCGCGTCCATGGCGTAGCGGGAGAGGAAGCGATCGACGTAGTCGTCGTTGGCGGAGACGCGGAAGACGTAGTTGGGAGTCTGCCCGTTGCGCGTGATGTTGGTGCCGGCCGCCCACGCGCCCATGTATGGGACCTTGAGCTCCTGCCACACCGGCACCTGGGCGAGGGCCACCGTGGTGTGGAGACCGCCGAAGACCGCGGCCACCTTCTCGCGTTCCACCAGCTCGCGCGCGATGGTGACGCCCTTTTGCGGATTGCCCTCATCATCGCGGATCACCAGCTCCAGCTTGCGCCCGCCCAGCACGCCGCCCTTGCCGTTGATCTCGTCGATGGCGATCTGCAGGCCGCGCTTGATCGCCTCGCCCGAGGCGGCAGACCCGCCCGACACGGCCGCGGAAAGCCCGATCTTCACGGGCTCCTTGGACTGAGCAAGCACGGAGCCCGTGGCGGCCAGGACCCCGGCGAGCAGGATGGTGAAAATCACAAGGAAACGTCGCATGCGAATCCTCCTTGGCGGGTCATGACCCGCGTGGAATCCATTTCCAGGCTGTGCCCGGTTGTTCCACGACGGCACTGGCGCGTCAGCGGCCCTCCCTAGGTATCACGAAAACGCCACCGAAGGAAACGCCACGCCGCCGCGCACTCAGGCTGGACCACTCACAAGCCAGTCGTGCAAATCGGGCGGGTGGCGTCGGGGGCGGGGATGCGCTCCCCAGACCCGTGTCTTCTGCGGAGATTCTCGAAGCCGGCAACCAACATCTCGTGGCGGGCCCGAGTGGTGACACGGATTGCGACTCAGCGTGGTCTGGGGAGCGCACCCCCGCCCCCGACGACAGGACCCGCCCGCCTCGCGCGCCGTACATCTGGCGCCACGCGTCGCGCTACACGTCGGGTACCGCACACGCTACGCCTTGGGAGGAGCGATCCCGTAGGCCTTGAGCTTGCGGTAGAGGTGGCTCCGCTCGATGCCCAGCTTCTCCGCGGTGCGCGTCATGTTCCACTCGTGCGCCCGCAGCTCGCCCAGGATGTACGCGCGCTCGAAGGCCTCCCGCGCCTCCTTGAGCGTGCGGTCGCGCTGGGCAGCCTCGTCGCCCGTCGACGCCTCCTCGCGCGTGCGCAGGGGCGGAGGGAGATCTTCCGGCCCGATGACATCACGCGGAGCCATGATGACGAGCCGCTCCACCATGTTGCGGAGCTCGCGCACATTGCCCGGCCAGTCGTAGGAGAGAAAGTAGGCGAGGGCCTCCACGGACATGGTCTTGGGCCGCCGCCCGTTCTCCACGGAGAACAGCGCGATGAAGTGCTCCACGAGGGCCGGGATGTCTTCCTTGCGCCGCCGCAGCGACGGCACCTCGATGGGAATCACGTTGAGCCGGTAGAAGAGATCCTCGCGGAAGCGCCCGGCCACGATCTGCTCCTGGAGATTCTGGTTCGAGGCGGCGATGACGCGCACGTCCACGCGAAGCGTCTCCTTGCCGCCCACCCGCTCGAAGGCCTGCTCCTCCAGCACGCGGAGCACCTTGGCCTGGGTCTTGAGGCTCATGTCGGCGATCTCGTCGAGGAAGAGGGTACCTCCGTCGGCCAGCTCGAACTTGCCCCGGCGGCGCGCCACCGCACCCGTGAAGGCGCCCCGCTCATGGCCGAAGAGCTCGGACTCGATCAGCTCCTCAGGGACGGCGGCGCAGTTGACCTCCACGAAGGAGCCTTCGGCTCGGGTGGACCGCGCGTGGATGGCCCGCGCCACGAGCTCCTTGCCCGAGCCGCTGTCGCCGTGGATGAGCACGCGGCCCGTCGTCGGGGCGGCGATGCTGATCTGCTGGCGCAGCTCCTCGATGGCCGCGCTCTTGCCCACGATCTCCTGGCCCCGCTCCACGCGCTCGCGCAGCTGGCGATGCTCCTGGCGCAGGCGGGCGTGCTCGAGGGTGCGCGTGACCACGAGCAGAGTCTTCTCCAGGGAGAGAGGCTTCTCGACGAAGTCGTAGGCGCCCAGCTTGGTCGCCTTCACCGCCGTCTCGATGGTGGCGTGGCCGGAGATCATCACCACCGCGGTCTCGGGCCGTCGATGCTTCATCTCGGCGAGCGCCTCGAGCCCGTCCATGCCGGGCATCCAGATGTCGAGGAATACCAGATCGGGGGCGTCATCGATCAGCCGGGCCAGCGCTTCCTCGCCCGTGCCCGCCGACGTGACGCGATAGCCCTCGTCCTCGAGCACCCCGCGCAGGGTGCTCTGGATCAGCTTCTCGTCGTCCACGATCAGGATGTGCTCGCCCGCCATCTATCAGGCTTTCACCGGCGTGGGCGATTCCGCCGGCGTGACGGCGAGGCGGCCCACGGGCAGCTCCACCACGAAGCGCGTGCCCTGCGGCGCGACGTCTTCCACCCAGATCGTTCCCCCATGGTCGGTCACGATCTGATGCACGATGGACAGTCCGAGGCCGGTGCCGTTGGACTTCGTGGAGAAATAGGGCAGGAAGAGGCGCTCCTTGTCCTCGGCCTGGATGCCCGGGCCATCGTCGGCCACGATGATGCGGGCGCGCCGGCTCTCCGGCATCCAGATCGTCTCCAGGGTAACCTGGCCCGAGCCGCCCACCGCTTCCACCGCGTTGTCCACGAGATTCAGCACCGCCCGCTTGATCTGATCGGGATCCACGTCCATCTGCGGCATGTCGGGGGAGAAGCTCACCTTGATGTCGAGGGCGGCGTGCGACTCGCGATAGAGGACCACCACGCCCTCGAGCAGGCGCCCGAGATCCGTGGCCCGGGGCTGGAGCGAGGGCATGCGCGCGAAGCGGGAGAACTCGTCCACGAGCTGCTTCAGCCCCTCCACCTCCTGGACGATGGTGGCGGTTGCCTCCTCGAGCAGGCGCCTCTCCTCCGGGCTCCGGTCCGTGGACAGGCGGCGGCGCAGACGCTGGGCCGAGAGCTGGATGGGGGTGAGCGGGTTCTTGATCTCGTGGGCGATGCGCTGGGCCACCTCGCGCCAGGCGGCGAGGCGCTGGGCCTTGAGGAGCTCGGTCAGGTCGTCGAACACGAGGACCATGCCGAGGTAGGCGCCTTCGGGTCCTTTGAGCGCGGTGGCCGAGGCGAGGAGCGTCACGGAGTGGCCTTCACGGCGGAGGTGTACCTCGCGCTCCAGCGCGTTCTCGCGCAGGC
>DASYQB010000371.1:0-5272 GCA_036005985.1 Candidatus Methylomirabilota bacterium
GTGCCGGCGTCGGAGGGTGGCCGCCGTGAGTGACGACATCTTCTATGCGACCATTCGTGAGCTGGGCGCCCGCTATCGCAAGCGCGAGATCTCCCCGGTCGAGGTCACCCGCGCCCTGCTCGCGCGCATCGAGAAGCTCGACCCGCTCCTGCACGCCTTCGTCACCCTGACCGCCGACCGTGCCCTCGAAGACGCGCGCGGCGCGGAGGTGGCCCTCCGGCGTGGTGACGAGAGCCCGCTCCTCGGCATTCCCATCGCGCACAAGGACATCTACCTGACCCGCGGCATCCGGACCACGGGCGGCTCCGCCCTCTTCGCGGACTGGGTTCCCGACGAGGATTCGACGGTGGTCCGGCGCTGGCAGGAGGCGGGAACGGTGATGCTCGGCAAGCTCATCACCCACGAGTTCGCCTTCGGCATCCAGTTCCCCGGCCACAAGTTTCCCGCCGCGCGCAATCCCTGGACTCTCGAACATATTCCCGGGGGCTCGAGCAGCGGCACGGGAGCCGCCCTCGCGGCGGGGCTGGTGACGGGCGCCACAGGCTCGGACACCGGAGGCTCCATCCGCGGGCCCGCGGCCTTTTGCGGCCTCGCCGGGATCAAGCCAACGTACGGGCGGGCCAGCCGCGCGGGCGTGATGACGCTGTCGTGGACGCTCGACCACACGGGGCCCCTCGCGCGCACGGTTGAGGACTGCGCATACCTGCTCCAGGCCATGGCCGGTCACGACCCGGCGGATCCTGCGTCGAGCACGGTGCCGGTCGGCGACTACCTGGCGCCCCTCCGCCGCGGGGTGGGCGGCCTCCGGATCGGAGTGCCGCGCAACTACTTCTTCGAGGACGTGGACCCGGAGATCCAGCGCGCGTTCGAGGAGGCCCTCGAGACCTTGCGCAAGCTGGGGGCCGAGGTTCGCGACGTGCGCATTCCGAGCATGCAGCGGGCACATTCCTTTCTGCTCATCCTGGTCGCGGAGGCCTTCGCCTATCACGAGCGCGATCTCCGCGAGCGTCCAGAGCTCTACGGTGAGGTGTTGCGCGAGCGGCTCCTCTCGGGGGCGCTGGTGACGGCATCGGAGTACACGCAGGCGCAGCGCATTCGCGCGGAGATCTGCGCGGAGACGGCGGCGGTCATGCGCGACGTGGACGTGCTCGCCACGCCCACCACGCTCAAGCCGGCCACGCCCTTCACCACCGCGCACGATCCCGAGCTGGGCTTCCCCCGGAGCAACATGGCGCCCTTCAATCTGACGGGCCTGCCCACCCTCGCCCTGCCCTGCGGGTTTTCGTCCTCGGGGCTGCCCCTGTCGCTGCAGCTCTCGGGACGGCCCTTCGAGGAGGGAACGGTGCTGCGCGCCGGCCACGCTTACGAGAAGGCGACGGCCTGGCACACGCGCCGGCCGCCCGTGTGAGGCGTCGCGACCTAGGCTGACGGTTCGGCGGAAAGCTGAATCGAGTTTCTGTTTCCGTCCCGGTCACGCGGGCTTCTCGACGATCTTCCAGTACGAGTCCTTCCGGATTACCTTGCCGTCACGAAACTCCCAGTGGTCACACCCGCGCACGCGCACCATCTCGCCGTCGGGCCTCGTCCCGGTGAGCAGCCACTCGGATACGCCGAGGTTTCCGCTGACCCAGTGCCGGTCGTCTCCATAGTGGACATCGGGAAGCCCCTTGAAGCGTGAGGCCAGCCCCTCGCGCACAGCGGCCTTGCCCGTGAAGCGCTGGCCCCACGGCTCCGGTCCTCGCGGCATCTCCAGGGTGCAGTCGTCGGCGAAGAAATCCATGATGGCGTCGAGGTCGTGAGCGTTGAAGGCGGCGGCGATCGCCTTCAACGTGTCCACCAAGGCGCCGGGTGGCGTCTTCATGATCGTTCTCCCATGATGGTGAGGGTCGGCGGTTGTCCGGATGCCGTTCAGATCATTCCGAGGGTGTGAAGGCCGAGGAGGAGGAAGGCAAGACTGCTCGCGGCGGTGCGCCCCGCGTGAAGATGACCCCATCGGGCGAGCAAGGTCCCGGCCTCGGCTGACCGTGGATCGAGACGGGGGTCGAGGAGGCGCTTGTTGGTGGGCAAGATGACGATGAGGGTGAAAGGAATCGCCGCGCCGAGGAGAAGACCGGCCACGAGCACCGACGTTCCCCGCCCCTGTGTCCACGCGGCGAGCGCGGCCACGCATCCAACGCTCGCGAGGCCGGCCTGCATGAAGGCGCCCCGGCGATAGCTTGGCCTGAACTCCGTGATGGCCAGCGCGGGCCCGCACTCGACCCGCGCGGGATGCTCGACCAGCGTCACGTAGATCGCCGCGCCGGCGAAGAGGCCGGTGGCGAGGAGGGCGATGAGCTCGAGGGCCACCGCCCTAAGTCCGCCCCATGAGCTCGTTCGAGGGGAGACGAGGATCCAGGACCTTCCGGGCGGTCTGCGCACCCGCCACAGGCAAACCGGACGGAAGGAGAAGGCCCAGCTGAACGAGCACGGATGCCTGGTCCCAATAGATGTGCTCGTGGGCAAGCTTCCCGTCGCGGAACTGGATGATCACGACGAAGGGGATCTCCACTCGCTGGCCGGTCGGCGCCACGCCCGGGAGCATCCACTCCATCTCCACGGTGTGCGTGAAGCGGAAAATGAGCTCGTCGGCGATCCGGTCGGCGCCGATGGTGCGCGAGACAGGGACGATCTCCGCGTCCGGTGGCATCTTTGGAATGAAGTGCCGTGAGTAGAACTCGCGCAGCACCTCGTGGCCCACTCCGCCCGTCATCACCGGCACGTGATTCACGTAGGCGTCAGGCACCATGGTGTCGAGGGTGGCCTCGGTGTCGCGCGTCACGAACTCGTCGCGGATATGCTCCTCCCAGAGGTCGTTGAGCCGCTGCTGCTCGGGGGTGAGCGCGGGCGTCATGGAACGGGTCCTCCTCCTGCTAGCCCGAGGCCAGGGCCTGTCGGCGTCCGCGATGGTAGCCGGACAGGGTGTGGTTGGCGGCGGCGACGGTATGGGCCTCCTCGGTGATCCTCGGAAGATCCTTTCCCGGCACGGTCACGTAGAGCTCGTCTTCTCCCACGTCGGTGTAGACACGGTTACCGATGCAGCCCGTGCTGGCCACGACGCCGTAGGCGAGGGTGGCGGGCAGCGCCATGCAGGTGGGCCGGCCGAGCAGGGGAGCCTGCGCTTTCACTCCTGCGCGAAGGGCCGCCTCCTGCAGAAGCATCACGCGCCCCGGCCGGCCCGCGAAGAGCACCACATCCGGATCCACCGGGGTGTCCCCGAGAGGCGCGTAGACCACCACTCCCGGCGCCTGGGCCAGGCGAGGAATGCCCGGAACCTCTTCCATCTTGATGTAGCCGATCTGCGCCATCAAGGAGAGCGTCTGGTCGAGCTCGGGGGCGCGGTCCGGGGGCAGCGCGATGCTATGCGTGTAGCTGCCGATGGGGCAGTTGTAGTGGTCGCTCGGGACGGTGTAGAAGGTGCGTCCACCTGCCGCGATCCGCCAGAAGCTGCAGCCCGAGGGCTCCGTGCCCGCGAACTTCGCTACCCCCGTGGGCGCGGTCTCCCGAAAGGCCACCGCCACCGGCCGGCGCTGCAGGCCGAGGATCTCGGAAAGCTGGCGCTCCATGAGCGGATAGTCTGGCACGTCGATCTCCCTTCAGGCCGCAGGGGCAATGTTCTGGTTCAGACGAAAGAGATTTTTCGGGTCGGCGGCGGCTTTCAGCGCGGCGAGACGGGCGTAGTTGGCGCCATAGGCCTCGCGCACGGCATTCGGGCTTGCGTCGTCGCCGAGCGCATTCATGAAGACGGCGCCGCTCGACCAGGGCTGGACGGCGTTCCAGAGATCGCGGGCCCAGCCAATGTGGACCCGATCCTCCGCGGGCTCGCGCCATTGCCCGAGCACAATCAGGTTGTAGATCGACGCGCGGTGGGGGAACGCCGTGGCGTCGGTAGGAACACGGCTCGCCGCGCCCCCGTAGTATTCGAGCGCCACCGCGGAGAGCGGCGACTGGCATCGATCGCCCTCGGTGACCACGGCATCCACGGCGGGATCCGGCAGCTCACGGAGAAAGCTCGACTTCCAGTAGTTCCGGTTGCCCCAGGGGAAGGACGGACCGAAGAGGCCCTGCATGCCCGTGTAGGGCATGGGCTGCATCTGATCGACGAGGGGCGAGCCGAACTTCCGCAGCGGGCCGAGGACACGCTCGCCCTCCCGGAGATCTCCGCAGTAGCAGGTGGCCACGCCGACCACGGGCAGGCCGTCGGGGCTGGTGAGCAGCGCGACGTACGAGGTGAGCTCCTCCGGCGCCGAGGCCACGAAGTCGCGGTGGAAACGGATGACGTCGCGGGCGGCGGCGCGGGGATGGATGACGAGGCCACCGAGGATGGCGGGCACGGAGTGCAACCGATACTGGAAAGCGGTCACCACGCCGAAATTGCCGCCCCCGCCCCGGAGCCCCCAGAACAGCTCGGGATTCTCATTGGCGGTGGCGCGCCGGAGCTGGCCGTCCGCCGTCACCACGTCGGCGGCAAGGAGATTGTCGCAGGCGAGACCGTACTTGCGCACCAGCCAGCCCACGCCGCCGCCGAGGGTGAGTCCGGCGATGCCCGTCTCGCCCACCACGCCGCCGGTGGTGGCGAGGCCGAAAGCCTGTGTCTCGTGGTCGAAGTCCTGCCACAGGACGCCGGGTTGCGCCCAGGCTGTTCGAGCCGCGGGATCGACGTGGATGCCTTTCATCGGCGACAGGTCGATCATGAGCCCGCCGTCGCAGGCGGCGGTACCCGCGACATTGTGACCTCCTCCGCGTACCGAGACGAGAAGACCATGGCTGGCCGCGAAGCGCACCGCCTCGAGCACGTCGGCGGTCCCCGCGCAGCGCGCGATGAGGCCGGGGCGCTTGTCGATCATGGCGTTCCAGATACGCCGGGCCGCATCGTATCCGTCGTCGCCGGCGGCGAGGACGGGACCGCGCATGCGCGAGCGAAGATCGTCGACGGCGGTTGCACCCAGGGCGTGCTTCGAGCCTTCCAGAGTCATCAGCACGATGTTCATGGCAACCTCCGGGTGAGCCGCATCGTCCCACGGGCCGGCCAGATTCTCGACGGCGAAGCCATGGGCCACTCTCCCGATCTGACTCCGTCATGCATCATCTCCTCGGCTTGCTTCCGGCTAGCCTAACGTCGACCCGGAGGGACCGCAACCGGTGCGGGCGAGCAGCCTTTCGTAGATGAGGAGGTCGGCCCGCGAGAAGCAGCAGAAGATCACCTCGTGAAGCGAGGCGAGCTCCCGCGCCGACC
>DASYQB010000372.1:0-6521 GCA_036005985.1 Candidatus Methylomirabilota bacterium
CCGGATGGTGGACGTCTCGCCGAAAAAGGAGACGGCGCGGGAAGCGGTAGCACAGGTGATCGTGAAGATGCGTCCAGCCACCCTCCAGGCCATCCGGGCTGGACAGATGGCCAAGGGTGACGTCCTGGGGGTGGCGCGCACGGCGGGCATCATGGCGGCCAAGCGGACGCCCGATCTCATCCCGCTCTGCCACCCCCTCCGGATCACGGGTTGTGATGTGATCTTCGCTCTCGATGACAAGCGCTCCACCGTGACCATCCAGGCTCGCGTGCGCACCGTGGACAAGACCGGGGTCGAGATGGAAGCGCTGACCGCGGCCGCGGTGGCCGGCCTTACCGTGTACGACATGGTCAAGGCGGTGGACCGCGGCATCGTGCTCACCGGGCTGTCCCTCCTCGAGAAATCGGGCGGCAAATCTGGCCGGTGGCGGCGGAAGAAGTGATGAAGGCCGCCCTCGTGCATTCGGAAGACTGGCGGCGCTTCGACTACGGGCCCGAGCACCCCCTACGCATGGAGCGGCTCAGCCTGACCTGGCGGCTCATGGAGGCCTATGGCCTCACCGCGGGACCCAAGGTGAAGGTGCTGACGCCCGCCCCCGCCTCCGTGGACGAGATCGCACGCTTCCACACCCGCGAGTACCTCGAGATCCTGCGCGCGGTGAGCGCGGGGGAGTGGGTTCCCCATGCCGCCCGCTACGGTCTGGGCGCGGGCGACAACCCCATCTTCCCCGGGCTGTGGGAGGCGGGCGAGCTGGTGGCGGGCGGATCGATTCTCGCCGCCCAGCTCGTCCTCGACAGCGAGGCCACGCGCGCCTTTCACTTCGCGGGCGGGCTTCACCACGCCATGCGGGACCGCGCGTCGGGCTTCTGCTACGTCAACGACGCCGTGCTCGCCATCATGGAGCTGCGCCGCCGGGACTGGAAGGTCGCCTACGTCGACATCGACGCCCATCACGGCGACGGCGTGCAGTTCGCGTTCTACGACGACCCGCGTGTGCTCACCATCTCGAGCCATGAGCGCGGGGACCGGCTCTTTCCCGGCACGGGCTTCGTGGAGGAAATGGGGGAGGGCGAGGGCGTCGGCTATTCGGTCAACCTGCCCCTTCAGCCCTACACGGACGACGCGGTGTACGCGCCCGCCTTCGAGGCGGTGGTCCCTCCGCTGCTCGAGGCGTTCGAGCCCGACGTGGTGGTGCTCCAGCTCGGCATCGACTCGCACCGCACGGACCCGCTGACCCACCTCGCGTGGACGGTGCAGGGCTTCACAAACATCGTGACGCGCCTGCTCGAGCTGTCTCCCCGCGTGCTCGCCCTCGGCGGCGGCGGGTACGATCTGCCCAATGTCGCGCGGGCGTGGACGGCGGCGTGGGCCGCCATCAACCGCGTGGAGCTGGCCGCCGAGATCCCCCGCGCATGCCACAAGGAGCTCGCCGCCCACGGGCTCAAGAGCATGCGCCTGTGGGACGCCCCCCTCGAGCTACCCGCGGACACGCGGCAGTGGGCCGAGGACTATGCCATGCAGCAGGTCCGCCTGATCCGCGAGCACATCTTCCCCATCCACGGCCTGTAGCGGCAGCGTGCCCAGTCGCCGGTGACGCCAACCAGACGAAGTCACCGGGATTCGACTCTTTCCGTGACCACGCGCAGGAGTTTTCTCATCGCGCTTGGCGCGGGTGCGCTGGCCGTGCCGCGAAGCTCTTCTGCACAGCCGCAATCGAAAGTGGCGCGCATCGGATTTCTCTACTTCGGCTCGCGCCAGTCCTCGCTGGACACGGGCCGCTACAACGCGTTCGTGCAGGGCATGCGCGAGCTCGGGTACGTCGAGGGGACGAGCTTCATCATCGAGTCACGCTTCGCCGAAGGGAAGACCGAGCGACTTCCCGCCCTTGCCGCGGAATTGGTACGGCTGAAGGTTGAAATCATCGTGGCCACCGGACTGCCCGCATACCGTGCCCTGCAACATGCCACCTCGACCATTCCCATCGTCTGTACGGTGATGGCTGACCCGGTCGGGAACGGCTTTGCCGCGAGCATGGCGCGCCCGGGTGGAAACATTACCGGCCTCGCCACGAGCGCCGACGAGCTCGGCCCGAAGCTGCTCGAGCTTCTGAAGGCCGCCGTGCCCAAGTTGTCTCGGGTCGCCTTCCTCCTCCAGCCCGAGAATCCTGGCCATCCCCTCCGACTGAAACGGGTAATGTTCGCTGCGCAGAGGATCGGGATTCAGGTCGTGCTGACCGAAGCAGGTACCGTGCAGGAAATCGAGCGTGAGTTCGGGGTGATGACGAAGGAACGCGCCCAGGCCGCCATCATTTTCAGCGATGCGTTCTTCCTGCAGGAGTCGCGGGCCATCGCGACCCAAGCCCTCAAGCATCGGCTCCCCTCCATCAGCGCCAACCGCGAATACTGCGAGGCGGGGGGCCTGATGAGCTACGGAGCGAACCTGGTTGAGAATTTTCGGCGGGCCGCCACGTACGTGGACAAGATCCTCAAAGGCGCGAAGCCAGGCGAGCTGCCGTTCGAGCAGCCCACGCGGTATCAGCTGACGATCAACGGCAAGACGGCGGTGGCCCTGGGCCTCACCATCCCCTCGACGCTGCTCCGTCAGGCGGACGAGGTCATCCACTAACGCTCTCCCGCTCAGAAGACGAAGACGCCCTTGCCTGTCGTCTGCGTGTCGAAGAGCTTGTAGGCGCGGTCGGCCTCGTCCAGCTTGAAGCGGTGAGTCAGAAGCTTCTTCAGAGGAACCTTCCTGTCCACGATGAAGCGCGCGCACTCCGCCTGGCCCATGGCGCTGAAAGTCCACGAGGCGTGAATGGTCAGCTGGCGGCGCAGCAGGTGCTGGCTGATGTCGAATGAGGTGGGGCCGCCGCCCTCGCCCACGAGGGCCACGCGTCCCCACGTGCCCGCGCTTCGCACCGCGGCCACGCGCGCCTCGGGCACGCCGGTGCAGTCCATGGTGGTCTCGGCGCCGTCACCGTGGGTGAGATCGTGGATGGCCTTGACGGGATCGGTGTCCTTCGAGTTGATCACCTCGTCCGCCCCGTACTCCTTGGCGAGGGCGAGGCGCTCTGGAGACACGTCCACCGCGATGACTCGCGCGCCCATGGCATGGCCGAGCATGGTGGCGGAGAGCCCGACCGGGCCCTGGCCGAAGACGGCGAGGGTGTCGCGCCCCGAGGCGTCGATCCGCTTCAGCGCTCCGTAGGCGGTGCCGGTGCCGCAAGAGATCGCCGCGCCTTCCTCGAAGGAGATTTCGTCGGGCAGGGGGACCATGGTGAAGGCGGGTGCCTTCATGAACGGTGCATGGCCGCCGTGCCCCGTCATGCCGTACACCGTGATGCCGTTCCGGCAGAGCTGCGACCAGCCGACGCGGCAATGCTTGCAGCGCCCGCAGCCCTTGTAGTGGTGGTTCATGACGCGGGCGCCCACCGGCGCGAAATCCGCGGGTACGCCCGCGCCGACCGCCGCCACCACGCCGCACGGCTCATGGCCCGCGATGACCGGCCCCCCAGCGCCCAGGCCGAGGGCCGCCGCGGCGTTGCCAACCGCGCGATAAGGATGCAGGTCGCTGCCGCACATGCCGGAGGCCTTGATGGCGATGACGACCTCGCCCGGCCCCGGGGTGGGATCGGGGAATTCCTGGATCTCCAGCTTCCGCTCTCCGAGGAAGACGACGCCGCGCATGGTGGTTAGACCCTCCTGTGGCCGGTCGGTGAGTGTCGACCGCCGTAGCCTACCACCTCACGGCGTCTCCGGTGTCTGGGCTTGTCATAGCCGGCCGATGCGTATCTAGTGGAAGCGGCCGGGCAGCGAGTCACGAGCCGCGCTGAGGAGGATTCCATGGAGATCGCGATCAGGACCATGCTCTGGGTCCACGTGCTCGCGGGCACCCTCGCGCTCGTGGTGGCGCCCATCGCGCTCCTCACCGCCAAAGGTGGCCTCGCGCACCGCCGCTGGGGCAAGGTCTACTTCTGGTCCATGGCCGTGGTGGCGGCCACCGCCATCGTGGTCGGCTACTGGCGCTCCATTCTCTTCCTGATGCTCACTGCGGTCTTCAGCTTCTACGCCGCCCTCTCCGGCTACCGCGTCCTCTACCGCAAGCGGCCTGATCTCGGCCAGCGTCCCCACGCTCTCGATTGGACAGCCGCGGGGATCACTCTCGCGGCCAGCGCGGCCCTGCTCGTTCTCGGGATCACCAAGCCCACGCCACGCTTCCGCGAGCTCTCCACGGTGGCTATCGTGTTCGGACTGGTTGGCCTCTCCCTCTCCGGTCTCGACGTGTGGCGCTTCCGAAGCCCGCCCACGGAGAGGATGGCGTGGTGGTACAAGCACATGGCCAACATGATCGGCTCCTACCTTGCTGCCGTCACCGCCTTCTCCGTGGTGAACTTCCATTTTCTGCCCACCACTGTCCGCTGGCTCTGGCCGACCATGATCGGCACGCCGCTCATCGCGGTCTGGATTACCTACTACAAGGTTCGATTCAACAGGTCGAAGCCGCAGCGCTCCGCCGGCGCCGCTTAGCGAGTTTTGATCGCCCCCTCACCCTGCCCCTCCCCCGAGGCGGGGGAGAGGGGATTGCCTGACTGCATGAGCTCGAAGATGCGGGCGGAGGTCAGAGGTATGCGTGACACGCGGACGCCGCGCTCCCACAATGCGTCCTCCACCGCGCCGCCGATGACCGCGGCGGGAGAGACCACGCCGCTCTCTCCCACGCCCTTGATGCCGAGCTCATTGATGGGCGAGGGGAAATCGAGGTGCTCGATCGACAGCGGCGGCATGTCCGCCGCGCGCGGCATGGGATAGTCCATGAAGGTGCCCGTGAGGAGCTGGCCCGCCTCGTCGTAGATCAGCTCCTCGCCGAGGGCCGTCCCGATGCCCTGGGCTAGACCGCCGTGGATCTGCCCCTCGACGATCATGGGATTGATGGGGCGCCCGCAGTCATGCGCCGCGACATACTTGAGGAGCTTCAGCGCGCAGGTCTCGACGTCCACCTCGAGAGCGACGGCGTGCACGCCGAAGGCCCAGGCCACCGTGCCGGGGTAGTGGAAGGCGCAGGCATTGAGGCCGGGGCCTCCCGCATCGGCGAGGGCGCGGCTCCTCACCGCGGCCTTCGCCACCGTGGCGAGCGGCAGGCTCTTGCTCGGCACCCCCGCCACCATCACGCGGCCCTGATCCAGGACGACGTCTTCGGGCGCGCACTCGAAGAGGCTGGCCGCGACCATCCGCGCTTTCTGCGCGGCCTCCTTCGCGGCCCGGGAGACGGCGGGGCCCGCCACGGCGGCCACGCGGCTCGCGATGGTGCCCAGGCCGTAGCCCAGGAACTGCGTGTCGCCCCCGCGGATCACGACCTGCTCGATGGGCACGGAGAGCTCATCGGCGCAGATCTGGGCGAGCGTCGTCTCGTGCGCCTGGCCTTGCGAAGACACGCCGATGTCCACGAAGACGGTGCCGTTGGGATCCACGCGCACGTTCGCGCCCTCGTAGGGACCGATGCCGGTGCCTTCGACATACGCGGAGACGCCGAGCCCGATCGGCCTCGAGGTTTCCCGGCGCCTCGCCTGCTCTGCGCGCCAGTCCGCGTAGCCGAGGGCCTCGAGGGCCACGTCGAACATCTTCACGTAGTCGCTGGGGTCGTAGGCGATGGGCACGCCGTCGCGATAGGTCAGCCCCGTCCGCCACGGCATCTCCTGGAAGGGGACGAGATTCCGGCGCCGGAGGGCGGCGGGGTCCATGCCGATGCCGCGCGCCGCCCGATCGAGGAGACGATCGAGGACGAAATTCGCCTCGGGCCGCCCCGCGCCACGGTAGGCGGCGATGAAGGTCTTGTGGGTCACCACGTTGCGTCCCACCGCCGCGTAGTGAGGGACGCGATAGGGTCCGACGAGGTGATTGATGGTGTTGTGGGTGATGGCCTCGCCGAGCGTGGTGTGTGCGCCGTGATCCCGCGTGAACTCCGTCTCGAGAGCCACGATGCTCCCCTCGCGAGAGACGCCCAGGCGCGCGTGGTGCACCTGATCCCGGTCGGCGGCCGCGGTGAGGAAATGCTCGCGCCGCGTCTCGATCCACTTGACGGGGCGGCCGAGCCGGCGCGCCACCGCAGGCACGAGTATGTCTTCCGGGTACACGTGCCCCTTGACCCCGAAGCCCCCA
Organism: Candidatus Methylomirabilota bacterium; assembly: GCA_036005985.1. Classification (GTDB taxonomy): domain Bacteria; phylum Methylomirabilota; class Methylomirabilia; order Rokubacteriales; family CSP1-6; genus AR37. The sequence goes on from DASYQB010000372.1 coordinate 6,153, forward strand.
CCGACCTCGGGAGCGATGACTCGCACATGCTCTTCCGCCATGCCGAGAACGGCCGCGATGCCGCCCCGCACTCCGAAGGGCACCTGCGTGGAGAGCCATACGGTGAGGAGACCGGTTGCTCCGTCGTAGGAGGCGAGCACACCGCGCCCTTCGATGGGCATGCCGCCCACCCTCGGGTACTCGAGCTCCATCTCCACGATGAGGTCGGCCTTGGCGAAGGCGGTCCTCGCATCGCCCGTTCGTGACTCGGAGATCCCGGCGAGATTGTCGGGCCAGTCGTCGTGGACCCTGGGTGCGCCCGGAGCGAGCGCGCTCTCCGGAGAGGCGGCGATGGGCAGGAGCTCGTACTCCACCGCGACGCGCTCCACC
>DASYQB010000373.1:0-28256 GCA_036005985.1 Candidatus Methylomirabilota bacterium
CCCGCATAGACGATGACCTGGGCGGTGGCGAGAAACTCCGCGCGCATCTTGAGGAAGAAGGCGGCGAGAGTGGCGAGGTGCACGACGAGAAAGAGGGCGCTGTGAATGGGGTTCCGCTTGAGGACTACGCCGGCGGCGGAGGCCACCGCCAGCGCCGCGAGAATCCAGAAGGTGACCAGCCCGGCCGTCACGACGGTGTGCTCCGGATCACCGGCATGGGCCGATCGGCGGGGATGGGCACCGGCGAGGTGGGCACGCCGTGGGGCCCCGCCGGCTCGAGGGCGAGCAGCGTCTCCTTGGTGTAGATCATCCCCCCGCGGCTGAAGGACGAGAACTCCAGTATCCCCGTGTCCATGCGGATGGCGTCCTCGGGACAGGCCTCCACGCAATACCCGCAGAACACGCACTTTCCCAGGTCGATGTCGAAGCGCTCGGGCACTTTCTCGATCTCGGGATTGGGGTGCTCGGTGGCCACGATGTAGATGCAGTGGGCGGGGCAGACCGTCTCGCACATCATGCACGCGACACAGCGCGGAGAGCCGTCGTCCCGTCGCACGAGCCGGTGCAGGCTCCGCAGCCTCGGCGAATAGGGGCGCCGCTCGTCCGGATACTGGATGGTCACCGCGCCGTGGGCGCTCTTGACGCGGAACACGGTGTGCAGCGTGTGCCGCGCCATGTTGGCGAAGAAGCGCAGGCCGGTGAGCTTGAGCCCGGACAGCACCTCGAGGAGATAGAAGCGCTGGGCCAGACCCAGGCGGCTCGAGTGCCGGGGATCCGCGGGCGTGTTACTGCTCTGATAGGGCGAGGTCATGGTCAGGCCTTCCCGAGCAGGAGCAGCACGAGCCCGGTGATCACGATGTTGAGGATGGACAGGGGGAAGAGGCCGAGCCAGCCCAGGCGCATGGCCTGATCGTAGCGAAAGCGCGGCAGGGTCCAGCGAATGAGCATGAGGAACCAGATCAGCGCCGCCACCTTGGTGAGGAAAGCGATCACCTGGATTCCCGTGACGAGGAGTTGAGGCAGCGGCACCTCCACGCCCCACGGAAAAGAGAATCCTGACGAGCCGAGGTACGGCACCTGCCAGCCCCCGAGGAAGAGGGCGGTGGTCATGCCCGCGATCACCACCGTCTCGAGGAAGTCCGCCATGGCGAACATGCCGAACTTCATCCCGCTGTATTCCACGAAGTAGCCGATAATCTCCGACTCGCCTTCGGGCATGTCGAACGGAATGCGCTTGGTGGCCGCGATGCCCGCGGTCAGGAAAAGGACGAAGGCGAGGGGCTGGGTGAGGATGCCCCAGGCGGGAATCCACGAGCCGAAGTACTGGGGGAGCAGGGGCAGCCCCTGGGCGCGCGCGATGTCCTGCATGTTGAGCGACCCGTACACCATGACCACACCCATGATCGAGGCGCCGATGGCCACCTCCGCCGAGATCATGAGGGCGGCCGCCCGCTGACCGCCGAGGAGCGCGTAGTTATTCGCGGAGGCCCACCCCGCCATCATGAGGCCGTACACGCCGAGGGAGAGCATGGCGAGTACGTAGAGGATGCCCACGTTGAGGGTCACCGCCTGGAGCTGGATCTCGCGTCCCGCGATCTTGAGGGTGTCACCGAAGGGAATGGACGCGAAGGCGGCGAGGGCGAAGAAGACGGACACGAAGGGGGCGAGCTTGAACATGAGCCGGTCCGCCCGGGCCGGCATGAAGTCTTCCTTGGTCAGCATCTTGATGGCGTCGGCCAGGGGATGGAGGAGACCGAGGACGCGAATCCCGAAGATGCTCGCCCGGTTGGCGCCGAGCCGGTCCTGCATGATGGCCGACTGCTTGCGCTCCACCCAGGTCAGGAGTCCGCCGAAGTTCAGCACCACGAACATAATGAAGGCCACGGGAATGGCCTGGAGCAGGAGATCGAGGGCAAGATTGCTCATGCCTTCACCAAGGCTCCCGTATCCCCGATCGCCCGGTACGTCAGCCCGGCGAAGGGCGGCGCGGCGTTTGCGAGGGCATTGAAGATCTGCTCCGAGCGCTCGGCGGCGAAGACCGGATCGGTGAAGCCCATGGCCTTGCCCACGAAGGAGAGGATCATCCAGTCGGGCCACGCCGAGCCGAGAGGGGGGACGGCGGTGCGGAAGCGCTGAACGCGCCCCTGGAAGTTGGTGAAGGTACCCTCGCGCTCCACGTAGGCGGCGCTGGGGAGGACGAGGTGCGCCCGCGCCGACGCGTCGTTGGCGTTGGTGCCCTGAAAGATCACCGTCTCCGCCCCGTCGAGAGCGGCCAGCACCTCGGCCTCAGGCCACGCGGAGGCGGCCAGATCGTGATGGAAGATCCACAGGAGCTTGATCCGCTTCTCGCGCGCCGCCCGCAGCATCCCCGCCGCGTCGAGACCGCCTGGGCCCGGCGCGATGCCGCAGAGTACGGCGCCGCGGGTATTCGGATTCTTGTCGGCCCGGATGAGGAAGTCGTCCTCGTCGCCGGGGACGGCCGGGGGCACGTGGAAGTCGAGGTTTTTCACCCCGAGCCGCTCGGCGAGCTGCCGGAGCGTCCACAGGTCTTCGTTGGACATCTGAGGCGAAGCGAGGAACCCGATCTCCTCGGGCCGATAGCGTCCAAGCGACGCCGCCACTTCCTGGAGCGCGCGATCCCAGGAGACGTCGGTTCCCTGCGAGCCCACGCGATGCAGGGGCTCCCGGAGCCGGCTCTTGTCGTCGACCCATCGGAAGCCGTAGCGGCCCGCGTCGCACACCCACCACTTGTTGACGTCGGCGTTGAAGCGCGGCTTGAGCCGGGCCACCCTCCGGCCCTCGTTGTGGTGGTGGCGGTGCTTGTTGCTATGCACCTCGATGTTGCAGCCGCGGGCGCAGCCGTTGCAGACACTCTTGGCCGTGTCGAGATACCACACGCGAACCTTGAATCGGAAGTCTCGATCAGTGAGGGCGCCCACCGGGCAGATGTCGATGACGTTCCCCGAATACTTGTTCTCGAGGGCCCTGCCCGGGAAGAGACCGATCTCGGAGTGATCACCGCGCTGGAAGATGCCGAGCTCTCCCGTATGCGTCACCTCGTCGCAGTAGCGGACACAGCGGGAGCAGAGGATGCAGCGCTCGGCGTCGAGGATGACGTGAGGGCCGAGGGGCACCGCCTTGGGCTTGTGGACCTTCTCGTCGGTCATGCGCGGGTCGTAGAGGCCGTGCTTCATGTAGTAGATCTGGAGGAAGCACTCGCCCGCCTGGTCACACACCGGGCAGTCCAGGGGGTGGTTGATCAGGTGGAATTCCATCATGGAGCGCCGCGTGTCCTTCACGCGCTCGGTCTCCGTGTCCACCACCATGCCCTCCGTCGCCTGGGTGTTGCAGGCGATCTGCGGACGCGGCACCTTCTCGATATCCACCATGCACAGCCGGCACTGGCCGGCGATGGACAGCGACGGGTGGTAGCAGTAGTGCGGCACTTCGACCCCGATGGCCTTGGCCGCCTCGATGAGGTTGGTCCCCTCGGGCACCTCGACCACCTGACCATTGATGGTGAGCTTAGGCATGGGCTTCGCTCCGGATCAGATCCTCGAACTCCGAGCGGAATTTCTCGATGTAGCTGATATAGGGACCGACCGCGCCGTCGTAGAAGGCGCAGATGGTCGTGCCCGCTCCACGCTTCGCCACGTCGAGGATGGTGTCGAGGTCTTCCTTGCGTCCCTTGCCCTCGACGAGGCGGTGGGTCATCTTGTAGATCCAGCCCGTGGACTCGCGACACGGCGTGCACTGTCCGCAGCTTTCGTGCGCATAGAAGCGCGCCACCACCATCAGCGCCTCCGGGATGGACACCGTCTCGTCCATCACGATGACCCCCGCCGAGCCGATCATGGAGCCCTTACTCTTGGGGCCATCGGCGTCCATGGGAATGTCGATCTCGTCGGCGGTGAGAATGGCCGCCGAGGAGCCGCCCGGCACCACGCCCTTGAGCTTGCGGCCGCCGCGAATGCCCCCGCAGTGATCGTAGATGAGCTGGCGGAGAGTGACCGTCACCGGCGCTTCGACGACACCGGGCTTCTCCACGTGGCCGGACACGGAGTAGAGGCGCGTCCCCCCCTGCCCCTTGGTGCCGAGGCCCGCGAACCACTCCGCGCCGCGGTTGATGATGTGGGGCACCGCCATGATGGTCTCGACATTGTTCACGATGGTGGGATGGCCGAAGGCGCCCTTGACCGCGGGAAACGGCGGCTTGATCTTCGGCCACCCTTTCTTTCCCTCGAGAGAGGAGAGGAGGCCCGTCTCCTCACCGCAGATGTAGGCTCCGGCGCCGCGGTGGAGGACCACGTCGAAATCCGTTCCCGAGCCCTGGATATTCTTGCCGAGGAGTCCTGCCGCGTACGCCTCCCGGAGTGCGCCGTCGAGCACCCGCCACGGCTGCACGTACTCCCCGCGGATGTACACGAAGCCCAGATGCGAGCCGATGGCCCGTGCCGCGATGACCATACCCTCGATGAGAGCATGGGGGTCGCGCTCCATGAGATAGCGGTCCTTGAACGTGCCGGGCTCGCCCTCGTCGGCGTTGATCACGAGATAGCGGGGGGCCGTCGACCCCTTGGGAATGAAGCCCCACTTGACGCCGGTGGGGAAGGCCGCGCCGCCCAGCCCACGGAGATTGGCCTTCTTGACCTCCTCCGTGATGGCGGCCGGCTCCATGTGGAAGGCCTTGGCAAGCGCGGTGTAGCCGCCCGTCTCCTTGTAGCGCGCGAGGGTGTGCGAGTCCGCGTGATGGAAGTTGCGGGTGAAGATCTTCTCGGCCATCAGCGAAGCCCGTCCAGGATGCGGTCGACCTTGTCGTTGGTCAGATTACCCTCGTAGCGGTCGTCCACCTGCATCATGGGGGCCTGCTCGCACGCGCACAGGCACTCGACGGTGAGGAAGGTCACCCGCCCGTCCGGCGTGGTCTCCCCCGGCTCGATGCCCAGGCGCTCCCCCACGTGCTGGATGATGCCCTTGGAGTTCATCAGATAGCAGGAGATGTTGTGACAGACGGACACGACATGCCGGCCCTTGGGCTTCTGAAAGAACAGGGTGTAGAACGTCACCACCTCGTGGACGTGGGCGGGATAGAGCTCGAACAGCCCCGCCACGTACTCCTCGATCTCGAGGGAGATGTACCCAAAGGTGTCCTGGGCCAGGTGAAGCACGGGAAGGAGCGCACCGCGCTTGTCGGGATAGAGTCCCTGGAGCCGGCGCACCTCGGCCAGCTGCTCCGGCGTGAACTCCGGGTTCCGCGCATCGCTCATGCGGAGGCTCTTCGGCCGGCGCCGACGCGCGTCATCGGTCGAGCTCCCCGCCGATCATGTTCACGGAGCCGAAGGTCGGAATGATATCGGCGATCATCTGCCCCTCGATCATCCGCGGCAGGGCGGCCACGGGGGGGAGGCAGGGCGGCCGGCAGCGCACGCGATAGGGCCGGTCGCCCCCGTCCGAGACGACGTAGAAGCCGAGCTCACCGTTGGCGCCCTCGGCAGAGAAGTAGGCCTCGCCGGCCGGAGGTCGGATGCCGTAGCCGTCCATGACGAGCATGAAATGGTTCATGAGGCCTTCGATAGACCCGTAGGCCGTCTCCTTCGGAGGCAGCACGACCGTCTTGTCGTGCACATTGACCCGCGACTGAGCGTCGCGTCCCTGGCCCTGGAGATTGGGGGAGAGTGCGATGGGCAGGAGGAGGAGACCCTCGGTCTTGCCCTGCTTCCCCCGGTCCACGTACGCGTCCACGGGGATCTCGCGCCCCTCGTAGTCCACATTGATGGCGCCGCCGGGCATGCCCTCGAGCGCCTGCTCGACCATGCGCATGGACTGCTCCATCTCGGCCATGCGGACGAGGTAGCGGTCGAAGTTGTCCCCGTTCTTGCCGAGGGGCACCTCGAACTCGACGCGGTCGTAGGCCCAGTAGGGCTGCACGCGGCGAAGATCGAAGGGAACGCCGGTGGCGCGCAGGAGGGGCCCGGTGATCCCCCATGCGATGCTCTCCTGGGCAGAGAGCGCGCCCACCCCGACCATGCGATCCATGAAGATGCGATTGCCGGTGACGAGGGTGTGGACCTCGTTCAAGACCTCCCGCGTCTCCGCGAAGGCCTTGCGCACCTTGATGCCGAAGGCGTCGGGGAGATCGGCCTTGACGCCGCCCACCCGGCCGTAGGAGATGGTCAGGCGGGCGCCCGTGACATCTTCCACCAGCTCCCACAGGAATTCGCGCGCCTTGATCATGTAGAGGAACACGGTCATGGCGCCCACCTCCATGGCGGAGGCACCGACGCAGGTGAGATGGTCGCAGATCCGCGAGATCTCGCTCATGACCACCCGGATGTACTTGCAACGGTCGGTGATCTCGATGCCGAGAAGCTTCTCCACCGCCGAGGCATAGGCGAAGTTGTTGATGAGCGGCGAGACGTAGTTCAGCCGGTCCGTGTAGGGAATGGCGTTGTTGTAGGGGCCGGACTCGCAGTCCTTCTCGAAGGCGCGGTGGAGATAGCCGATCTCCATGTCGGCCTTGACCACCATCTCCCCATCGAGCTCGGCGAAGATGCGGATGATGCCATGCATGGCCGGATGCGCGGGGCCCATGTTGACGTAGAGGTTCTGGCTGCCTGCTCCCGCTCCCGGTCCCTGCCCCAAAAACAGCTCGCGCGCGGTTCGCTCTGGCATGGCTAGACGTTGGGCCCGATGAGAGGCTGGCGACGCTCCATGGGATAGTCCTTGCGCAGGGGGTGGCCGACGAACTCTTCGTAGAGAAGGAGACGTCGCAGGTCGGGGTGACCGTCGAAGCGTATGCCGTACATGTCCCACACCTCGCGCTCGAGCCAGTTGGCGATGGGCCAGAGCGCGGTGGCGGTGGGAACGGACGGCGCGTCCTGCTCGACGGGGACCTTGAGCCGCACCCGGTGATTGTGGGTCACCGAATACAGGTGGTAGACGACGTCGAAGCGCGGCCCATCCTCGCGCCCCGGATACTTGAGATAGTCCACCGCGGTCAGGTCCATGAGCATGTCGAAGCCCAAATCCGCCTCGTCGCGGCAGAAGCGAAGGGCATCGACGATGCCTTCGGCGGTGACCACCGCCGTGTGATCCCCGTGGTGCTCGTGGGTGTCGAGCACCCGCGCGCCGAGGCGCCCGCGCAACCGCGCGAGGATGGCCGATCCGTCCATGGCTGGCCTTAGTAGCGCTGGGCGCCCGCGGCGATCTTGTCCTGGAGCTTCATCAGGCCGTCGATGACACTCTCGGGACGAGGCGGGCAGCCGGGAATGTAGACGTCCACGGGGATGATGGTGTCGATCCCCTGGACGGTGGCGTAGTTGTTGTAAAAGCCACCGGTGCAGGTGCAGACGCCGAAGGCGACCACCCACTTGGGCTCGCACATCTGGTCGTAGATGCGCTTGAGCACGGGCGCCATCTTGTGGCTGATCGTGCCCACCACGAAGAGGACGTCGGCCTGGCGAGGAGAGAATCGAGGCAGCCCCGCCCCGAACCGGTCGACATCATAGTGTGAGCAGGCGGTGGCCATGTACTCCATGCCGCAGCACGCCGTCACGAACGGATACTGGAAGATCGAGAATTTCCGGGCCCATCCGATGGCCTCGTCGAGCCTGGAGGTAAAGAAGCTTCCTACTCCCATTCGAGCCCCCGTTTCTGCCAAATGTAGAGAAACCCGAGCATGAGCACGCCCAGGAAAACGAGCATGATCGAGTAGCCGAACCAGCCGAGGCTCTTGAACACGGTGGCCCACGGCCACACGAAGAGCAGCTCGATGTCGAAGATGATGAAGAAGATGGCGATGGTGGAGAACTTGATGGCGAAGCGCCCTTCGGGCAAGGCGACGGGATCCTTGCCGCACTCGAACGGCTCCATCTTGATCCGCGAGTATCGCCGTGGAGCGATGAGGGCGGGTATGCCGAGGAGGGCGCCCGCCACGAGGGCGGCCACCGCAAACACCATCAGGATCGAGATGTATTCCATTAGGTTCCGGGGGGGAGCGAGCGCCGCTCCTCCCCCGGGCCCCCCCACCGTCGCGTCGCTACCACGATGCGGTTCATGATCCGTTGCGGCCGACAGGCGCGCCGCTCCTCCCCCGGGCCCCCCCACCGTCGCGTCGCTATCACGATGCGGTTCATGATCCGTTGCCCGCGGAGACGCCGTCGAGGTGACGCTTGGCGTGATATGAGGAGCGCACGAGAGGCCCCGACTCGACGTGGGCAAAGCCCATGGCCCGGCCGGCCTCCCCGAGCTCGGCGAACTCCTCCGGCGTGTAGTAGCGCGCCACCGGCAGATGCTGGGCGGAGGGACGGAGATACTGGCCGAGGGTCAGGATGTTCACGTCGGCGGCCCGAAGATCGTGCATGGTCTCGAGCAGCTCCAGCCGCTCCTCACCCAGGCCGAGAATGATCCCGGACTTCGTGGGGAGGCGCGGGGCGGACCGGCGCGCGCGCCGGAAGAGCTCGAGGGTGCGCTCATAGCGTCCGCCATGGCGGGCCATCTTGTAGAGGCGAGGCACCGTCTCCGTGTTGTGATTGAGGACATCGGGGGCGGCGTCGACCACCGCCTGGAGCGCCTCCTCTTTGCCCTGAAAGTCCGGGATCAGCAGCTCGACCCGGCAGCCCGACGCGTGACGCCGGATCGCCCGCACGGTGGCCGCGAAGGCGCCCGCCCCGCCATCGGCGAGATCGTCGCGATTGACGGAGGTGATCACCACGTGCTCGAGGCGGAGCTGACCCACTGCGCGGCCCACGCGCTCCGGCTCCTCGCGATCCTCCCAGACCGGCTTGCCGTGCGAGACCGCGCAATACCCGCAGTTCCTCGTGCAGGTGTCACCGAGGATCATGAAGGTGGCCGTCGAGTCTTCCCAGCACTCGCCGATGTTCGGACAGTGTGCTTCCTCGCACACCGAGTGCAGGTTCCACTCGCGCATGAGGCCCTTCAGCCGGATGTAGTTCGGGCCCCCGGGCGCGCGCACCTTGAGCCATGCCGGCTTGGGCGCGGTCACGGGCCTCGTCGACTCGAGGAGGGGAAGCGGAAATCCCATGGAGACTTGTCCTTTTTCCCGTTGGGCTGCGATCATTATGGCACAGCTTTCACAAGCGCAACAGGCCTCGGCGAGCGATTCGATGCCCGGAATCAGAGCAGGCTGGATGTCGCCCGGAAGGAATGGTGCCGAAGGGGGGACTCGAACCCCCACGGGTTGCCCCACACGCCCCTCAAACGTGCGCGTCTGCCAATTCCGCCACTTCGGCCCAGCGAAGGCAGAGTATGCCGTGCCCTCGAGCGGCTTGTCAATCAGCGGCCGAGTCGAAGCACGCGTCCTACCGCGGATTGGCGCAGTCGGGGGTCCAGCGCGTCGCGAATCCCTTCCCCGAGAAGGTTGTAGGAGAGCACGGTGATGAGGATGGCGAGTCCGGGATAGAGGGTGAGCCACCACGCGTACGTGATGAGGTCCTTTCCGTCGTTCAGGATATTGCCCCAGGTCGCGTAGGGAGGCTGAACACCCAGCCCGAGGAACGACAACCCGGACTCGGTGAGGATGGCCGCGGGGATGCCCAGGGTCATGGCCACGAGCACGGGGGCGAGGGCGTTGGGCAGGATGTGCTTGAAGATGACCCGCAGCGCGCCCGCCCCGATGGATTCCGACCAGATCACGAATTCGCGCTCGCGAAGAGCGAGGAACTCCGCGCGCACGAGACGGGTGACCCCCATCCAGCCCGTCATGCCGATCACCGCCATGATGGTCCAGATGGAGGGCTTGAGGAAGGCCAGCACGGCGAGGAGGAGGAAGAATCGCGGAAACACCAGCATGAGATCTACCAGGCGCATGATCGCGGCATCGACGATGCCGCCATGATAGCCGGCGGCGGCACCGAGCAGGATACCGATAAGGGTGGCGATGCCGACCGAGACGAAGCCGACGGCCAGGGAGATGCGTGACCCGAAGAGCAGCCGTGAGAAGACGTCGCGCCCGATCTGGTCGGTGCCGAACCAGTGCTTGCCGGAGGGCGACTCGAGGATTCTCTTCATATCGGGCCTGTTCGGATCCCACGGAGCCAACACCGGCGCCAGAATGGCCACGACCACGAGCACGCCCACCACCACCGCCCCCACGCAGGCGAGCTGGTTACGCCGGAACGTCCGCCAGAACTGACCCAGCTCCCCCCGTCGCGCTTTCGCGGCCGGCGGCATCCTAGCGCCGCCGCCGTCCCCGCCGTCCCGCGAAGCGGATGCGCGGATCCACCATCCCATAGGCGAGATCGGCGAAGAGATTGGCGAGGAGGGTCAGGGTGGCCACGATGACGAGATTGCCCATGATCACGGGATAGTCGCGGGAGAAGACGGACTGAACCATGAGCTGGCCCATGCCGGGAATGGCGAAGATGCTCTCGATGATGACGCTGCCCCCGATGAGGCCGGGCAGGGAGAGACCGAGGATGGTCACCACGGGGAGCAGGGCATTCCGGAGAGCGTGCTTGCCGATGACCACGGGCTCGGGTAATCCCTTGGCCCGCGCGGTCTGCACGTAGTCCTGGCGGACGACCTCCAGCATGCTCTGCCTCATGTAGCGGGACAGCCCGGCCAATCCTCCGAAGGCGACCACCGTCACGGGCAGGACCAGATGGGAGAGGAAGTCGATCTGCTGGCGCCAGAAGGTCATGTACTCGTAGTTCAGGGAGCGCAGCCCGGAGATGGGGAGCCAGTCGAGCTGGACGCCGAAGAGGATCATGAGGAGGAGAGCGAGCCAGAAATCCGGGGTGGCGAAGCCGATGAAGACAAAGACCGTGGTCACCTTGTCGAAGAGCGAGTATTGACGCGTGGCGGAGGCGACCCCGATGGGAATGGCGAGGGCTACGATGATGATCATCTGAATGAAGTTGAGGAAGAGGGTGATGGGAAGCCGCTCGCCGATCTTGGTGAGCACGGGCTTGGCGTCGGGCTGGAAGGAGCGGCCGAAGTCCAGCCGGCCGATACGGATGAGCCAGCGCCAGTACTGGACGTAGACGGGCTGGTCGAGCCCGTATTCCTTGTTCAGCCGCTCGATGAGCTTGGAGTCTTGCCCCGACTCCTCGCCGCGAATGTAGTCGAACGGCCCCCCCGGAGCCAGCTGGATGACCAGGAAAGAGATGAAGGTGATCCCGATGAGGAGCGGGATCGCCAGCACCAGCCGGCGCAGGGCGAAAAGCGCCATCTAGCCTGACGTATAACGCTGCAGAGCCTTCGGCACGAACCAGTCGATGAAGTTGTAGGTGATGCCCGACGGCTCGGGCTTGATGCCACGCACGCGGGAGGACACCGCGGGGAGCGCATCGTTGAAGTACAAGAAGATGAGGGGCTGGTCCTCGGCGAGAATCTCCTGGATCCGGTGGTAGGTCGCCACCCGATCCTTCTGGATGCAGGACGTGCGACCCTTTTCCAGGAGCGCGTCCACCTCGGGGTTCGCGTAGGAGATCTGGTTGAGCTGATCGGGACCCATTTGCGATGAGTGCCAGATCGGATATTGATCCGGGTCGATGCCCGTGCCCCACCCGAGGATGATCACCTCGAAGCGCTTCTGCTTGATGTATTCCTTGAGAAACGCCGCCCACTCGATGGTCTGGATATCCGTCTGGATCCCGATCTCCTTGAGCCGCTGCTGGATGAGCTCCGCGAGCTTCTTGCGCTCCTCGTTGCCCTGGTTCGTACGGATGGTGAAGCTGAAGGGCTGGCCGTCCTTGTTGCGAAGGATGCCGTCGCCGTTCCGGTCGGTCCATCCCGCGGCGGCGAGAAGCTGCCTCGCCTTGGCCGGATCATACGGATAGCGCTTCACCTTGTCCGTGTAGGCCCAAGTTCCGGGGCGATACGGCCCCGTCGCCTCGCGAGCCAGCCCCATGACCACGCCTTCGATCAGCTCGGGCTTGTTGATGGCATAGGCGAACGCCTGTCTCACCCGCTTGTCCGCGAAGCGCGGATCCTTCAGGTTGAAGCCGAAATACGTGTAGCGGTTGGCGGAGTAGCGGTACTTGTTGTAGTCCTGCTTGAACGCCGCATAGTCGGTCTGGCGCGCGTACTGGATGGCCGTGAGATCCGCCATGTCCACGCCCTTGGCCTTGAGCTCGAGAAAGATGGTGGCCTGGCTCGGGATGATGCGGTAGACGACGCGGCCGAGATACGGCCGGCCCTGGACGTAGTAATCCTTGTTGGCCACGAGCACGACCTTCTCGCCGCTCTTCCACTCCTGGAACTTGTACGGTCCCGTGCCGATGGGACTCGTGGTGTTCTGGGGCGCTTCCCGGAGCTTGCCCTCCTCGACGTACTTCGCGAGGAGGTGCTTGGGCAGCATGGCCGTTCCCCAGCTGCCCAGAGCCTTGGCATAGGGCTGCGAGTAGATGACCCGCACCGTGTACGGATCGAGCACCTGGACATCTCGCACGAGCTCGAAGTCGTCCCGGTACGCAGTGGGAGTCTTCGGGTTCATCATGGTCTTGTAGGTGAAGTGGACGTCCTCGGCGGTGAAGGGCTTGCCGTCGTGCCACTTCACATCCTTCCGCAGCTTGAAGGTCAGGGAGAGGCAGTCCTTGCTGAACTGCCAGGACTCCGCCATCGAGGGGATCCAGTTCAAGTCCTTGTCCGTCTGCACCAGGCCGTCGTAGATCAGGCCGGACACTGCATGCGAGGGCGCGTCCGAGGTGATGTTCGGGATGAGCCCGGTGATGTCACCGATGGTGGCCTGCACGAAGGTGTCGCCGTAGGCGGGCTTCTCGTTCGCGGAGGGCTCGTCGGCGGCCACGGCGATCCTGCGTCCGCTGTTTCCCACGACGAGGAGGCTGGCCAGGGCGATCAGCAGCGCAAGGGCGAGCAGTGAGACGATGCGAGCGCGGCGCACGTTACTTCTTCTCCGGGAGCGGTGCCGATGGGATGGGGGCCGGCGCGGGCTTAACGGGGACGGTACCGGCCGGCGCGGGAGCGGCCGCGGGCGCCGAGGCGGGCATGATGGTTTCGGCGTGCTTGTGGGAGAGTACGGCGAGGGAGAACGAAGTGATGAGGAACAAGGAGGCGGCCACCGTGGTGATCTTCCCCAGGACGGTGGGGGTGCCCATCGAGCCGAACACTGCCTGGCTGCCGGCACCCCCGAAGGCGGAGCCGATGTCGGCGCCCTTGCCGGACTGGAGAAGCACCAGGCCGATGATGACGAGGCTGACCAGAACGTGGATGATGACGATCAGGATGAACATGCGAGGTTCACTCCTTTGACGAGCCGCCCTTCGAGGCGGACTTCTTCGTGATGGTGATGAAGCTCTGAGGTTGGAGGGAGGCGCCGCCGACGAGCGATCCGTCGATGTCTGGTTCCTGGGTCAGCTCGGCGGCATTGTCGGGCTTGACGCTGCCGCCGTAGAGGATGCGAAGCGACTGCGCGATCTCCTTCGAGGCGAGCTCGGAGACAAGTCCCCGCAGGTATCCGTGCACTTCGGCGGCCTGGGCCGGGGTGGCATTCACCCCTGTTCCGATCGCCCACACCGGCTCGTAGGCGAGAATGCCGCGGGCGATGTCATCGGCGCTGAGCCCGGCCCATCCGGCGCGGAGCTGCCCTTCTACCACCGTGAAAGTCAGACCCTGACGGCGCTCTTCCTCCGTCTCGCCCACGCAGAGGACCGGCACGAGCCGGTGTCGGAGCGCCGCCCCCACCTTGCGGTTGATCTCCTCGTCAGTCTCGCGGAATATGTGGCGGCGCTCGGAGTGTCCGAGGAGCACATAGCGGCAGCCCAGCTCGGCGAGCATGCCCGGAGCGATCTCTCCGGTGAAGGCGCCCTTGTCTTCCCAGTGGCAGTTCTGACCGCCCCACGCGATGGGCGAGCCGGCGAGCACTTCAGACACCGCGGGCAGCGACGTGTAGGGGGGGCACACCGCCACCTCCACGCCACGCGGACGCTTGAGCCCTTCCCGTAGGGCCGTGGCGAGGGCGCGGGCCTCGGCGATGCCGCCGTGCATTTTCCAATTGCCCACCACGAGGGGCGTCCGCATCACGGCGCCTCGTCGAGGGCGGCCACCCCCGGGAGCACGCGCCCCTCGAGGAACTCGAGGAAGGCGCCACCCGCCGTCGAGATGTAGCCGATGCGCTCGGTCACGCCCGCGTGTTGGACGGCGGCAATCGTATCGCCGCCGCCGATCACCGAGAAGGCTCCGGAGTCGGCCACCGCCCGCGCGACGCCGATGGTGCCCGCGGCAAACGGTGCCTTCTCGAAGACGCCCATGGGACCATTCCACAGGATGGTCTTGGCGCCCTTGAGGGCCCCGGCGAACTGCGCCACCGTCAACGGACCGAGATCGAGCCCCATGAGCTCACCCGGAATCTCCCGCACTCCCACCGTGCGGATCCCCTCTGCGCTGTCGAGGCCGGGCGCCGCCACCACGTCCACGGGCAGCCGCACCGTCACCCCGAGGCTCCTCGCCCGCGAGAGAATGGCGCGGGCCGCCTCGAGACGGTCAGTTTCGAGCAGCGAACGGCCGACTCCGTAGCCGAGGGCGGAGAGGAAGGTGAAAGCCATGCCGCCGCCGATGAGGAGGATCTCCACGCGGGAGAGCAGGTGCTCGACGAGGGCCAGCTTGTCGGAAACCTTTGCCCCGCCGAGCAGCGCGGCCACGGGGCGCTCGGGCCGCTCGAAGATGCGTCCCAGGGCCTCGAGCTCGCGCTGCATGAGGAGGCCGGCTGCCGCGGGCTTGAGGTAGTGCGTGATGCCCTCGATCGAGGCGTGGGCACGATGCGCGGCCGCGAAGGCGTCGTTGACGTACACGTCGGCCAGGGCAGCGAGGGCGCGGGCGAACTCCGGGTCGTTGGCCTCCTCTCCGGCATGAAAGCGAAGATTCTCGAGGAGGACGATCTGGCCGGGCTTGAGGGCGGCCGCCGCGGCCTCGACCTCCGGTCCGACGCAATCCGGCAGGAGGGGCACGGGACGGCCGAGGAGCTCTTCGAGGCGGGCCGCCACCGGCTTGAGCGAGTAGCGTGGATCAGCCTTGCCCTTGGGCCGCCCGAGGTGCGAGGCGAGGAGCACGCTCGCTCCCCCCTTGAGGCACCGATCGATGGTGGGAAGAACGGCGCGGATCCGTGTGTCCTCGGTGACCCGCCCGTCTTCGAGGGGGACATTGAGGTCCACCCGGAGGAAGACACGCTTCCCCGCGAGGTCCAGCTGCTCGATACTCAGCGTGGCCAAGGCTACAGGCTTTTGGCCATGTACTTGATCAGGTCCTTCACCCGGTTCGAGTATCCCCACTCGTTGTCGTACCAGGCGAGAACCTTGACCATGGCGCCGTCGATGACCGCGGTGGACCCCAGATCCACGATGGACGAGTGCGCGTTGCCGTTGAAGTCCACCGAGACCAGCTCCTCGTCCGTGGTGTCGAGAATGCCGCGGAGCGCGCCCGCGCCCGCCGCTCTGAAGGCATCGTTCACCGCCGCCGCCGTCGCGGGCTTCTCCAGCTCGGCGGTGAGGTCCACCACCGACACGTTCGCGGTGGGGACGCGGATGGCGAGACCGTCGAGCTTGCCCTTGAGCTCGGGGAGCACCAACCCCACCGCGGTGGCCGCGCCGGTGGTAGTCGGAATCATGCTCACGGCACCCGCGCGGGCGCGCCGCAGGTCCTTGTGCGGGAAGTCGTGGATGGGCTGATCGTTGGTATAGGAGTGCACGGTCGAGGCGAAGCCGCGCTTGATGCCGAAATTGTCGAGGAGGACCTTGGCCACGGTGGCGAGGCAATTCGTGGTGCAGGAAGCGTTCGAGACGAGCTCGTGCTTGGCCGAGTCGTACTTCCGCTCGTTGACACCGAGGACCACCGTGATGTCGGGGTCCTTGGCGGGGGCGGTGATGATGACCTTCTTGGCGCCCGCCTGAAGGTGCTTGGTGGTGGTGGCCTTGTCCCGGAACACTCCCGTGGACTCCACCACGATGTCCACCCCCATCTCGCCCCACGGCAGCGTGGCCGGGTCCTTCGCGGAGCACACCCGCACCTCCCGGCCGTTGACGAAGATCGCCTCACCCTTGTGTCTCACCTCGCCGCCGAGGATGCCGTGGACCGAATCGTATTTCAGCAGATGGGCCAGCGTCTTGGCGTCGGCCAAGTCGTTGACCGCGACGACTTCGATCTCAGGCTCCTGGAGCGCCGCTCGGAAAAACACCCGCCCGATTCGTCCGAACCCGTTGACACCGACTCGCACGCCCATGACGCGCTCCTTGAGAGATGACGATTATTGAGGATTGACGGCGACTTCCGCCACACAAGAACCTTGATTATAGGCGGCACGGGGCGGTGCTGCAAGCATGGCGGAGACGGCTCAGACGGTGCGGGCGATGGTGAGCACCCCCACCGCGGAGGCCCCGGCACGGAGGAGGCAGCGCGCGCATTCGCCGGCGGTGGCCCCCGTGGTGAGCACGTCGTCCACGAGGACGACGTGGCGACCGAAGATGGACTCGGGATTGGTCACGGCAAACGCTCCCCGGACGTTCCGCCTTCGTGCCGGGGCATCGAGATCCGCCTGGGGAAGGGTGGTTCCGCGACGCACCAGCACGTCGGCGGCCACCGGAACGCCCCAGGCCCGCTCGAGGCGCCGGGCCAGAAGCAAAGCCTGGTTGTAGCCGCGCTCGCGCTCGCGGCGGCGGTGTAGCGGCACCGGAAGGAGGAGATCGGGCGCCGCGCCAGGCAGCGCGGCGAGGCCGAGCTCCGCCACCAGATCCCCCAGCGGGTCGGCCAGTCCGCGGCGCCCGCCGAACTTGAAGGCGTGGATGGCCTCGCGCACCACACCGCCGTAGCGGGCCGCCGCGCGAGCATAGGCGAAGCGAGGCCGTTGCCGCCGGCAGGTCCCGCAGAACCCTTCGATTCCGATGGGGATGCCACAGCAGCGGCACCAGGGAGGCCTGATGCGCTCCAAGCCTAACCAGCATGCTGCGCACAATGGGTCACGCCGGCCCAGACCCAGCATCGAGCGACAGACGGGACAGAGAGGCGGGAAGACGAGGTCGAGCGCCGCGGTGACCCAGGGCCGCCAGCGCGAACCAATGCCTTCGGGGGGAGCCAGGAGCGAGGGGTGATCCAGCTGCGGCACGATGGGTACCGGACGGCCGCGGCGGGCGTGCTATCCGGGGGCACTACCCCGCGGCGGTCCGCTCTTCTTCTTCGATCGCCCGCTGACACTCGATGCAGTAGCGGGCGAAGGGAAGGGCCTCGAGACGCTTTTCCGCTATGGCTTCCCCGCACCGCTCGCAGTCACCGAAATTGCCGTCCTCGAGCTTCTGGAGAGCGGAGCCGACTTCCTTGAGGAGGCGCCGGTCGCCATTGCTGAGCTCGAAGAGGAATTCGCGGTTGTACGACGTCGCAGCCTGATCGCCCAGGTCCTTGGTGGAATCGTCCTCGGGACCCTTGGCGTAAAGTACGGTCTTGCCCACGCCTTCGACAAGCTGGCGATGCTTCTCTTCCAGCTTCTTCTTGAACTGTGCCAGACGCTCCTTCCTCATCGCTGTCTCCTCCGCGACACGGCCGGTTCGGGGCCGGAGTCAGTGGCGAAGGCTACCACGCCCCCCAGGGGAAATCAATCGAGCGAGGACTCTCAGCGCTCCACCGAGAGAAGGGGCGCGTCGCCCCACAATCGCTCGAGGGCATAGAAGTGCCGGGTGTCGCCGATGAACACATGGACGACCACGTCGACGTAGTCGAGGAGAATCCATCCGCTCTCCGCGCTGCCTTCCTGATGCCGTGGCCGGGTGCCCGCCGCCTTCAAGGTGGCGCGCACCGCCTCGATGATGGTGTCGGCCTGGGTGGTCGAGCGCGCGCTCGTGACGAGAAAGAAGTCCGCCACCGTCGACAAGCCCTGCAGGTCGAGGATGACGAGATCCTCGGCGTTCTTCTCGAGCGCGGCCCGGGCGGCGAGGCGGGCGGTGGCTTCCGCAGAGAGGGGAGCCATCAGCCCGCGCGGTACAAACCGTGCTCGCGGATGTAGGCGGCCACGGACTCGGGCATGCGATAGACGAGGCTGCGCCCTTCGCGCGCGCGCCGGCGCAGATCCGACCCCGAGATCGGCAAAGAGGCGGCCCGGTATAGCACGGGACCATCCGCGTCACCGAACGCCCCCAGGCCGAGCTCGTGCAGCACCTTCTGGGCCGCCGGCCCTTCCGGATCGAAGTCACCCCCCGTCCGCGGCACCACGATGATCCGGGCCAGGCGCACCACCTCTCGCGGATCGCGCCAGCTCAGGAGATCGAGGAAGGTATCCGATCCGATGAGCAGCCGGAGCGTCCCCTCTCCCTGCAGGGCGGACAGGGTGTCCACGGTGTAGGACGGTCCCTCGCGACGGAGCTCGAGGTCGGAGACGGCGAAGCGCGGATGCTCACGGATGGCCAGCGCGGTCATGCGATAGCGGTGCTCCGCGGAAACGAGCTCGGCCGGCGGCTTGTGAGGTGGCACCGCCGCGGGCACGAAAAGCACGCGGTCGAGCCGGAGAGCCTCGCAGATCTCGTCGGCGAGCAGGAGATGACCGAAGTGAATCGGATTGAACGATCCGCCGAAGACCCCGACCGTGGGCACCGGGGCGGCTACTCCCGCACCTGGCCGTCGCCCATCACGATGAACTTGGTGGTGGTCAGCTCGCGCACGCCCACCGGCCCGCGCGCGTGCAGGCGCGAGGTGGAGATCCCCATCTCGGCGCCCATGCCAAACTGGGAGCCGTCGACGAAGCGCGTCGAGGCATTGACGAGGACGGCCGCCGCGTCCACTTCACGGGTGAAGCGGCGGGCACGGCGAAGGTCGGAGGTGACGATGGCCTCGGCCAGTCCCGAGCCGTGCCGCCGGATGTGGTCGATGGCGTCATCGAGCCCGTCGACCACGCGAACGGACACGATGTAGTCGAGATACTCGGTGTCCCAGTCCACCTCGGTGGCCGGAGTCGCATCGGGCACGAGGGCGCGAGTCCGCTCATCGCCGCGCACCTCCACTCCCGCCTCGCGAAGCCGCGCCGCCGCCTTGGGAAGAAAGCGCGCGGCGGCCGCCGCGTCCACGAGCAGAGTCTCCATGGTGTTGCATACGCTCACCCGCTGCGCCTTGGCATTGACGGTGATGGCCACCGCCATGTCGAGGTCCGCGCTCGCATCCACGTACACGTGACAAAGGCCCTTGTCGTGCTTGAGCACGGGCACGGTGGACCGCTCCGTGACCAGTCGCACGAACTCCTCACCGCCGCGAGGAATGATCAGGTCGATGAAGCGGTCGAGGGTGAGCAAGGCCATGACGGCGGCGCGGTCGGCGGTGTCCACCACCTGCACCGAATCGGCGGGGAGTCCGGACTTCTCGACGGCTTTGGCGAGCACCTGGGCGATAGCGGTGTTGGACTCGAGCGCTTCGCTCCCCCCGCGGAGGAGGACCGCATTGCCCGATTTCAGGCAGAGGCCGGCGGCATCGGCGGTGACGTTGGGCCGCGACTCGTAGATGAAGCCCACCACCCCGAGGGGCACACGGACCCGCGAGATCTCCATCCCGTTGGGGCGCCGCCATGCCTCCGCGGTCTCTCCCACCGGATCGGGCAAGGCGGCGACTTGGCGGAGCCCCGCCGCCATCTCCTCGATGCGGCTCTCGGAGAGCGTGAGACGGTCCATGAAGGCACTCGCCAACCCCGCCGACCGCGCGCGGGCCAGATCGGAACGATTGGCGTCGAGCACGAGGCCGATCTTCTCCTCGAGCCCTCGCGCCATCTGCTGGAGCGCGTCGTTCTTCGATCGCGTGGAAGCGAGAGCGAGCGCGCGGGCCGCTTCCTTGGCCGCCCGCGCCTTGCCCGTCACGTGCGCCAACACGTCCATATCAGCTTCCTCCCGGGCCGGAGAGCACCACCAGGTTGTCCCGGTGAATGACCTCGGCGAGCCCCTTGTACCCCAAGGCTTTCTCGATCTCCGCCGTCTTCGCTCCGCGTATCTTGCGAAGATCTCCCGCGTCGTAATTCACGAGTCCCCGCGCGAAGTCGTCACCCTCGAGCTCGGCCAGCGCCACCACCTCGCCGGCCCGGAACTCTCCCGTGACGTCCACCAGTCCCGAGGGCAGCAGGCTCTTGCCCTTCTCGGTCAGGGCCTTTCGCGCGCCCGCATCGACCATGAGCCGTCCCTGCGGAGGCACCGCGAAGGCGATCCAGCGCTTGCGGGCGGCCAGCCGGTCGTCCCGCGGCAGGAAATGTGTCCCCAACGGCTCGCCCTTGAGCAGCCGGCCCAGGGTGCGGTTCTCCCGTCCATTCGCGATCACCATGGGAATGCCGGAGGCCCCCGCCTTCTGCGCCGCCTCCAGCTTCGTGGCCATACCGCCCACGGAGACCCGGCCGATCTCGTCGAAGCAGAGCCGGCGAATCTCTTCCGTGACCGCCTCCACCGTCTCGATCCGGGTCGCCGAGGCATCGCGCCGCGGGTCGCCCGTGAAGAGACCGTCAACGTTGGTGAGGAGCACGAGGAGATCGGCGTCGATGAGATGGGCGACGAGGGCGGCCAGATTGTCGTTGTCGCCGACCTTGATCTCCTCCACCGCCACCGTGTCGTTCTCGTTCACCACGGGGAGGACGCCGAAGTCGAGGAGGGCGAGCAGGGTATTGCGCGCGTTCAGGTACCGGCCGCGATCGCTGATGTCCTGAGCGGTGAGGAGTACCTGGCCCACCTTGATGCCGTGGCGCTTGAACGCCTGCTCGTAGTGCCACATGAGCGCCGACTGGCCGACGGCCGCCGCGGCCTGTGTTTCCGGGATGGAGCGCCGACGGGCAGAGAGGCCGAGACGGGCCGTGCCCGCCACGATGGCGCCGGAAGAGACGAGGACAACCTCTCGGCCCTCGCCCACGAGCTCGGCGATGTCGGCGGCGAGCGCGGAGATCCGCTTGGCGTCGAGGCCCTCGCTGGGGCTCGCGATCTGGCCGCTGCCGACCTTGACCACGAGCCGCCGCACGCGCGTCAGCCCGCGGCGGGTGCCCATGAATGATTCGCCAGGATGGCGGCGATGTCGCGCACGAGGCCATCGAGGCCCAGGCCCGTGACCGATGAGATGGCGTGAAATGGAAGTCCCTGCCCCACGCAGAAGCCCTCGAGCTGGCCACGGCGCGCCTCCGTGCCGGGCAGCTCCGCCTTGCTCCCCACGACGATCTGAGGATGGGCGGCCAGGTCTTTCGAGTACGCGGCGAGCTCGCCCTGGATCACGCGCCAGTCTTCCACGGGGTCGCGCCCGCCCGACGGATCGAGGTCGACAAGATGGACGAGCACGCGCGTCCGCTCCGTATGGCGGAGGAAGCGATGCCCCAGGCCCTTGCCTTCGGCGGCTCCTTCGATCAGACCCGGCAGATCGGCGATGACGAAGGACCGATGGTCGTCCACCCGCACGATACCCAGGGTCGGTTGCAGCGTGGTGAAAGGATAGTCCGCGATCTTGGGCTTGGCCGCGGACAGCCGCGAGACGAGGGTGGACTTCCCGGCATTGGGAAAGCCGACCACCCCCACGTCGGCGAGGAGCTTGAGCTCGAGATGCATCCAGCGCTCCGCCCCCGCCCGCCCAAGATCCGCGCGACGGGGCGCGCGGTTTGTCGAGCTCACGAAGCGCGCATTGCCTCTCCCACCGCGCGCTCCGCGGGCTACGAGAACGCGCTCGCCCGGAGTGGTCAAGTCCCCCAGCCGCTCACCCGTGTCGCGATCGGACACCACGGTGCCGAGCGGCACGCGCAGGATGGTGTCCCCGCCGGAGGCGCCGTGCTTGTTGGAGCCTTTGCCATGCTGGCCGCGCTCGGCCGTGTAGTGGCGCTGGTAGTGAAAATCGAGGAGGGTAGTGATGGCAGGATCGGCTTCGAGGAGGACGCTGCCCCCGTCGCCGCCGTCGCCCCCGTCGGGGCCGCCACGGGGCACGAACTTCTCACGCCGGAAGCTGATGCAGCCCGCACCCCCGTCGCCGCCCTTGACGAAGACGTCGATCTCGTCGACGAACATCAGAGGACCCGGGAGCGCCGGGCGCTATCAGGCGGGCTGCTGGGCGATGCTGACGTACTTGTCGTCGCCCTTGCGCTCGAAGCGAACGTAACCGTCGGAGGTCGCGAACAGCGTGTGGTCGGTGCCCAGGCCCACGTTGACCCCCGCCTTGAAGCGGGTGCCCCGCTGGCGCACGATGATGCTGCCCGCCGTGACGAATTGCCCACCGAAGCGCTTGACGCCCAGCCGCTGGGAATTGGAATCGCGACCGTTGCGGGAGCTGCCGACGCCCTTCTTGTGTGCCATTGCCCTAGGCCTCGATCTTGGTGATGCGCACGGTGCTCATCGTTTGCCGGTGTCCGCGGTGTCGCCGATAGTTCTTCCGGCGCTTGAACTTGACCACGAGGACCTTGTGACCCTTCTTCTCGGCCACCACTTGCCCCGTCACCTTAGCCGAGGCCAGCGCCTTGGGCTCTACCGTCACCTGCCCGTCGTGGCTGACGAGCAGGACCTGTGTGAACTCTACGGGCGAGCCGGCCGGCGTGTCGAGCCGCTCGACTTTGATCACCTGACCCGGAGCCACCCGATACTGCTTTCCGCCTGTTGCGATAACCGCTTCCATGACTGTTCCTCTGATTAGTTAATGTAGCGGGGCCCGGCCCGTCCGATCCGATCGGTCCGATCCGCTCGCTGCAGGGCCTGCGCGAACAGGGCCTGGGTCGAACGAAGCCGGAGCGAGCGCTTATCTGAACACACGAGTGGCATGAAAGTCAAGGAGGACGCGACGTTAGCCTCGCAATTACGCCGCTTCCATGTAGCGCGAGAGCCGTTCCCGCAGGAAGAGCCGCGAGCGGTGCACCCGGGACTTCACGGCGGGCAGGCTCAGGTGCAGCGACTCGGCTATCTCGGGATTCGAGAGCCCCTCCACGTCGTGCATGAGAAAGGCCGTCCGGTAGTCCGCGGGCAAATCGTTGATCGCGGTGGTGAGCACGGTGCGGAGCTCCGCCTGAAGCGCCGGCTCTTCCACCTTCCCCGACCAGTCCGCAATGGGCTCGGCGTGATGCCGCTCATCGTCGAAAGCCGGCCGAAGATCCGTCCAGGGCACCTCGTGCTTGCGGCTCTGCCGCCCACGGAGCTTCTGGTACGCGGTGTTGGCGGTGATCCGATAGACCCAGCTTCCGAAGGCCGACTCACCCTTGAACATTCCGATCTTCCGGGCGGCCGTCCAGAGCGCATCCTGCACCACTTCCTCGGCGTCCTGCTCGTTGCCCGTGATGCGAATCGCGAGGCGATAGACGCGATCACCGTACGTATCGAGCAGGAGCTCGGTGGCCGTCGGATCGCCCTTGCGCAATCCCTCCACGAGGGCGGCGTCACGATCGACGCGCGCAGCCCCGGCCGGAATGCGGCCGGCGGAACCGGTCGTCGCTTCAGCCTGTGGCACGCTCATCGTAGCTCTCCTCTGCCCCAAGGCGCGGGACACGCGAGAAGTCGTTGGCCTGCCGTCTCGAATACAGAGTCAGGTGCTGTTTCAGCTCGTGCACGCACCGCTCGAGCACCTGGATCTCCTTCGTCACCTTGCTCATGAGGATGGCGCCCTCGAGGGCGGCCACGATGAAGGAGGCCGCGCCGACCGGGTCGCAGTCCGCGCTCAGCCGACCCGTCGCCTGTCCCCGGCGAAGGG
Source organism: Candidatus Methylomirabilota bacterium (assembly GCA_036005985.1). Lineage (GTDB taxonomy): Bacteria > Methylomirabilota > Methylomirabilia > Rokubacteriales > CSP1-6 > AR37. The sequence continues at coordinate 23,620 of DASYQB010000373.1, forward strand.
CCAGCGTCATGGTCACGCGCCACGCCACGAACACATCGGCGAGCCTCTTCCTGAACCCTTCGTGCACGTCGGAGAGCTCGGAGGCGAGGTTGCCCATGGGACAGCCGCCGATGCAGTTACGCTGCCGCTGGCTATCCAGGACGCGGTCGAGCAGGCCGTGAATCTGTCCCACCGGGTCGGCGTCCGGATCGGCAAAGGCCGGCCCGAGCGTCCGCTCCACGAAGGCGCGAACCAGCCTGTCGATGATCGCGTACCCGAGCTCTTCCTTGCTCTTGAAGTAGTAGTAGAAGTTGCCCTTGCCCACGCCACTCTCGCGCAAGACGTCGTCGAGCGAGGTGCAGTGATAGCCCTGCAGGTGAATGAGCCGCCCGGCCGCGTCGAGGATCTGATCTCTCGTTGCCGCCCCCTTGGCGCTCTTCGTCTCTACCGTCATAGATTCCTTGGTGGTCGCCATAGGCTAGATTTGTACCAAACAGTCAGTACAATTTCAATTCACCAGACAAAATGTCATAAATATCCATGTCTATTCTTTTAATTCAGGTATTTAGAGAGCCACGCGAGGGTCATGTCCCAGGCGATCTGGGAAGCGGAAGGGTCATAGGAAGGCCGGTCATCGCAAAAGAATCCATGACCTGCTCCCTTGAAGACCTTGACCTCGCCGGTCTTCTTGAGCCGCTTCAGGGTCTCGTCAACCCGCCGTACCTGGTCCATCGGGATCATCTTGTCGCCCTCGCCGAAGAAGCATAGAACCGGGCACTGGAGGCGCTCCGCAAGATTGATCGGCGCCGTCGGCGTGTCCGCGCCAATGCCTCCACCGTAGAAGGAGACGGCCACCTTGATGGCCGCAGCGTGGCGACAGGCGGTCAGGAATGCGATCGTGCCGCCCACGCAGAACCCCGTCACGCCGAGACGGTCACCCCGCACCTCCGGCCGGTTCTTGAGGTCATGAATGACCACACCCATCTCGGCCATGAGCGCCGACCAGTCGAACTTCTGGATGTAGCCAATGGCACGCGGCACGTCCTCATAGGGCACGATGGGGCTTCCGAAGCGGTAGTAGAAATCTGGCGCGATCGCCACGTACCCCTCGCGGGCGACCCGCTCGGTCACGTTCTTGATATGGGCATTGAGGCCGAAAGCCTCCATGACCACGACGACGGCCGGATAGGGGCCCTTGCCCACGGGCGTGCAGAGGTAGGCAGGCATCAGACCGTCGGCGGTGGGTAGCGACTCCATCTCGGTTCGGATGTCCATGGGTTCCCCCGCGCTAAAGGCTCAAGAGCTTCAGGAGGTCTGCCGTCAGGTCGTAGAGCTGGGCGCAACCCTGTTCCCCACCCAGGAGGCTCTGGATGCGCTTGCGCAGGCCGGCATCGACCGGCTGGCCCACGAGCGCCTCGAAGCGGCCCTGGGGCTCTGTGCAAATACCCTGATACGGCAGCCGCGAAGTGATGGAGTCGGCGGCCACGACGGAGTCGTGCTCGAGATCGATCTCGAGGTGGATGTCGAAGCCGTGAACATTGTCGTGCATCGAGTGGAAGAGATGGAGACGCGGCCCGGTGCGGACCAGGCGCATTATCTTCTTGCGAACGAAGAGCCGACGGGCGGCCGGGGACGGGCTGTAGAGCTCCACGGCCATCGGCGTGCTCACCTCCCGTGTGTCGAGGAGCGCGCGGCCATTGGCGCTATAGGTGAAGCAGGATCCGGGCAGATCGATCCAGCTGGCGTTATCAAGCTCCCAGCAGGCACGGGGCCCTCCTGACGCCAGATGCGCGGTGGCTTCGCGCGGGAGCTTGGCCGCCTGCCTCGCGAGGCGCGCCACCTCTATGCCTGCGTCTACGAGGAAGCGGGCCGCCGGTCCCGAACCGGCCACCTCAGTCAGGCGTCGGCTGAAGCCACCGATCATGCGGGCGCCCGCCAAATCTTCGAAGCGCTCCGGCGCCGTCGGCGCATTCCCTTCGCTGAGCATCCTCGCCCGTACCGCGCGCACCTCGTAACCTGGGGAAGGCGTGCAGTCGGCGCTGAGCTCTACGCGAAGACGATCATCGCCGATCTGGACGGTATGGGTGAAGGCGTCATCGTAGGTGTTGTCGACCCATCCCTCCATGGTCCGCTCGTAGCGGCCACGGCCGTCGAGCCACGGGGAGTCGATCATCGGTTCGATCCGGAGGGCGCCTCGAATCGGCGCAGACGGAGACTGTTCGCCACCACCGACACGGAAGACAACGCCATGGCCATTCCCGCAAGAATGGGCGACAAGGTGATTTCCCACACTGGGTAGAGCACGCCCGCCGCCACTGGCACCAGGAGCAGATTGTAGCCGAAGGCCCAGGCCAGGTTTTCGCGGATGATCTGAATGGTTCGTCGGGAGAGGAGCACGGCGGCCACCACGCCGCCGAGGTCGCTACGCATGAGCGTCACGTCCGCGGCCTCGATAGCCACATCTGTTCCCGAGCCCATGGCGATGCCCACAGAGGCCTGGGCGAGAGCCGGGGCGTCGTTGATCCCGTCTCCGACCATGGCCACCACACGCCCGCTGGCCTGGAGCCGCTTGATCTCCTCCGCTTTCCGGTCAGGGAGGACCTCGGCGAGCACACGATCGATGCCGGCCTGGCGGGCAATCGCCTCGGCAGTCAGCCGATTGTCGCCCGTGAGCATCACCACCTCGAGACCGAGCGCGCGGAGCGCCGCCACCGCCCGGGGCGCTTCCGGCTTTAGGGTATCGGCCACGGCCACGAGACCCTGGAGGCGGCCGGAGAATGCCACGAACACATTGCTCTTCCCTGCCGAGGCGAATGCGGCCGCCTTGCCTTCGAGGGCGCTCACGTCGGGGCCGCGTGCCGACATCAGGCGCGCGCTGCCCACGAGGATGACGCCGTCCGCCGCCCGCGCCTCCACTCCCTGGCCGGGCATCGCGCTGAATCCGCTCACCACGGGCATGGCGAGTCCTCGGGACTTCGCGTGGGAGACAATCGCCTCGCCCAGCGGATGCTCTGAGCCCTGCTCGGCGGCGGCGGCCAGGGCGAGGACCTCATCTGAAGCTACCCCGGGCGCCGCGACCACGTCGGTCACCGCGGGCCGTCCCGTGGTGAGCGTCCCCGTCTTGTCAAAGACCACCGCCGAGGCCCGGTGAAGAAGCTCGAGAGCCGCGGCATTGCGCACGAGGACGCCCAGCTCGGCGCCCCGTCCCGTAGCTACCATGATGGCGGTGGGAGTGGCCAGACCCATGGCACAGGGACAGGCGATCACGAGCACCCCCACCGCGTTGGTGAGCGCGTACACGAACGATGGCGAAGGCCCGAGCCAGTACCACGCGAGGAAGGTGAGGGTGGCGATGGCGAGCACGATGGGAACGAAGACGCCGGCCACGCGATCGGCAAGACGCTGGATGGGCGCCTTGGAGCCCTGGGCCTCCTCGACGAGCCTGATGATCCGGGCCAGCACCGTCGAGGCACCCACGCGGGTGGCGCGGAAAGTGAAGCTGCCCGTGCGGTTGACCGAGCCTCCCACCACGCTCGATCCCGGCTCTTTCGCCACGGGCATGCTCTCGCCGGTGAGCATGGACTCGTCGACGCTCGAGCCACCCTCGATCACTTCGCCATCCACGGCCACGTGCTCGCCCGGCCGCACCCGCACGAGATCGCCGACCGCCACCTCTCCGATCGCTACGTCCTCCTCGCGTCCGGCCCGCACCACGCGCGCGGTGCGCGGCGCGAGGGCCACCAGCCGGCGGATGGCCTCGGAGGTCCCCCCGCGAGCCCGCGCTTCGAGCCAGCGGCCGGTCACGAGAAAGGTCATGAGGAGCGCCGAAGCCTCGAAGTAGTGCATGGCGCCCGCCGCCATGAACGCGTGCGGCCACAGGGCGACGGCCACGCTGAAGAAGTAAGCGGCATTGGTACCGAGGGAGACGAGGGTGTCCATACTGGCTGATCGATGGCGCAGCTCCCGGATGAACCCGGCATGGAATTGCCAGCCGACCCAGAATTGCACGGGCGTGGTGAGGGCCCAGAGGAGCCAGGGATTGGCGAGCCAGCCCGGAGCCCAGGGGAAGAATTCGTGCATGCTTCCGATGAGGACGGGCACCGAGAGAACCGCACCCACGCACATCTTGAGGCGGAGCCGCCGGTCCTCGGCGGCCCGCGCCTCCCGGTCGCTCTTGTCTGACTCTTCGGTGCGGGCAATCTCCGCGGGAATGGTATAGCCGACACCTTCCACGGCCTGCCTCATGGTGGGAAGCCCGCCCGGCGCGCCCGGATCAACCCAGACGGTGGCGCGCTCGGTGGCGAGATTGACATTGGCGTCGGCCACACCTTCCACGCCGCGCAGGGCGCGCTCCACCTTGGCGACGCACGCGGCACAGTGCATGCCCTTGACGGGAAAGTCCAGGCGGGTGCGCTCGGTGGCCGTGGCCACGGCTCAGCGGCCTCCGAAACGCGAGAAGACCTCGAGGAGCTCGTCCATCTTCTTCTGCCGGTCCCGGGTGCTCCCTGAGCGAACGGCGTCCGCGACGCACGACTCGATGTGACGCCCGAGAAGGAGCCGCTGCACCTGCTCGACGGCTCCCTGCACCGCAGTCAGCTGCAGGAGAATATCCACACAGTACTTGTCTTCCTCGACCATGCGCTGTATCCCCTGCACCT
>DASYQB010000374.1:0-3703 GCA_036005985.1 Candidatus Methylomirabilota bacterium
CCCACTCTTCCCCTCTCCCCCACCGGGGGAGAGGGCAGGGTGAGGGGGCGAGACGTGAGGCGACAGAAGGCGTGGTCCCCAACGAGCTGCGCCTCATCGGCCGCACCACCGACGAGGCGCGCGATCTCCTCGAGAAATACCTCGACGACGCATTCCTGGCCGGCCTTCCCTCCGTGCGCGTGATTCACGGCAAGGGCACGGGCGCCCTCCGTCGCGCCGTGGAGGAGCTCCTTGCCTCCCACCCCCTGATCACGAGCCACCGCCCGGGCGAGCCGCACGAAGGCGGCGCGGGCGCCACCGTGGCCGAGCTGGGACAGGCCTGATGGCGGGCGGCTTCACCTCCCAGATCCTCGACGAGATCCGCTCTCGCGTCGACATCGTCGAGATCGTCGGCCAGTCCGTGAATTTGAAGCGGGCGGGCGAGCACTGGAAGGGCCTCTGCCCTTTCCACAGCGAGAAGACGCCGTCCTTCACGGTGAATCCGAAGCGCGGCATCTTCCACTGCTTCGGCTGCGGCGTGGGAGGCGACGCCTTCGGCTTCCTGATGCGCCAGGACCGGCTCGCCTTCCCCGAGGCCGTGCGGACCCTCGCCCAGCGCTCGGGGGTGGAGCTGCCGACCCAGCGAACGCCGGAGGTGGAGGGCAAGCTCGAAGGCCTCCGCCGGGTGATGACGCTCGCCGCGCAGTTCTACACGGATGCCCTCTGGGCCAAGGACGGCGCCAAAGCCCGGGCCTACGTGGAGAGCCGCGGCGTGGATCTCGACGTGGCGCGCCGCTTCGGCCTTGGCTACGCCCCCGAGGGCTGGAACACCCTCCTCACGCACATGGCCAAGGAGGGCGTGACGGACAGCGAGCTGGTGGCGGCCGGCCTCGCCCTGCCCCGGCAGAACGCGGCGGGCTTCTACGACCGCTTCCGCGGCCGCCTCCTCTTCCCTATTCGCGATCTCCAGGGTCGCGTGGTCGCCTTCGGCGGCCGCGCCATGGGAGCGGAGGAGCCGAAGTACCTCAACTCGCCGGAGACCGCGCTCTACGTGAAGGGCCAGATGCTCTACGCCCTGGAAGTCGCGCGGGAGAGCATGCGCCAGAAGAACCGCGCGGTGGTGGTGGAAGGCTACCTCGACTGCCTGATGGCCCACCAGCACGGCTTCACGGAGACGGTGGCCGCCCTCGGCACCGCCTTCACGGCTGCCCAGCTCGGTCTGCTGCGCCGCTACGCCGACGAGGTGGTGAGCGTCTTCGACGCCGATGCCGCGGGGCAGAAGGCGACGAGCCGGCTCGAGGAGATGCTGAGCGACGTGATGGATCTCCGGAATCTCGGCTGGTCGGTCTCGCGCACCGGCTCGTTCGAGAAGGCCGACTACTTTCCCATCAAGGTGGCCGTTCTCCCCGAGGGACACGACCCGGACAGCCTCCTCCGTGCCGAGGGCGCCCCCGCCCTCCAGGCGCGCCTGGACGCGGCGCGGAGCGTCCTCGACTTCGTCCTGGAGCGCGCGCTCGGCGAGGAAGACCTGAGCACCACGCGCGGCCGCTCGACGGCCCATGCGCGGGTGGCCCTGCTCCTCTCCAAGGTGCCGAATGCCGAGGAGGCCACTGCTCTAGCCCGCGAGGCGGCGAGGCGGCTGGGGGTGGACTCGACCCAGCTCTGGATCGAGGCCCAGCAGCTCCAGGGAGCCCGGGCCCGCAAGGGCCGGCTCGACCGCCCCGCCAACACGGCGGCGACCTCGGCGGCTCCCGATTCGGTCCAGGCCTGGCCCCCGCCGAGCCTGCCCGAGCGGGATCTCCTCCTGATGCTCCTGCACGAGGAACAAGCGCGAATCGGACTTCTGCCGTATCTTGAAGAGGAGCAGATCACGCACCCGGGGCTCCGAGCCGTCCTGGGCGCGCTCCGCCGGGCTCCCGAGGGCACAGCGCCGGAAGCCCTCATGGGCGAACTGGGAGGCGAGGCGGAACGGAGCCTCCTCGCCGCGCTTCTCATGGAGCAGCGGGAGTGGACCGATATACAAATTCAGGTGACTGACCTGCAGAAGCGGTACGATATTCGGCGGCGGAAACAGCGGATCCGGGAGCTCAGCCTGGCCATCACTCAGGCCCAGGCCACAGGCGACCCGGCGCTGGCCCTGCTCGAGGCAGAGTTGAGGAAGCTCCAGGATCAAGCCCAAGCGGTACGAGGCATGGTCACTGGCCGATGAACCAGCACCCCCCATCAGGAGAGCCGACGAGCATGGCGGACGAACCCAAGCTGCAGGAGCTGGACAAGCTCATCGCCAAGGGGAAGGAAAAGGGCTTCCTGACCTACGACGAGGTCAACGACGCCCTGCCTTCCGACATCGTCTCGCTGGATCAGCTCGACGACATCATGATGCTCTTCGGCTCCATGGACATCGAGGTGGTGGACTCGGCCAAGGCGGGCCGTCTTCCCTCCGAAGGCGGAGCGGGACAGGCCGCCGACCCCGAGCCCGACGACGACGAGCCGGCGGAGCCGCGGCGCATCGATCTCACGCCGGGTCCGGTGGGACGCACCGAAGATCCGGTGCGGCTCTACCTGCGCGAGATGGGTAGGGTGTCCCTCCTCACGCGCGAAGGCGAGATCACCCTGGCCAAGCGCATCGAAGAAGGCAAGGACGAGGCGACCCGCGCCATTCTCTCGACCACGCTGGCCCTCGACAAGATCCGCGCCGTGCGCGACGAGCTCCGCAAGGACCTGATCCCCATCAAGGACCTCGTGGACTATCCCGAGGAGGAATTCACCGAGGAGAAAGAGGCCGACCTGCGGCGCTCGGTGATGCGAGAGCTCGGCACGGTCGACCGGCTCTTGCGAGAGCGAGAAACCCTCCTCGACCACGCGCGAAAGCTTCGCGCCAAGGCGGGGGGGCGCAAGAAGCGCAAGGGCGAGCCGCCGTGGAAGAAACACGAGGTAGGAGCCCAAGCGAAGCAGGTGAAGGCGCTCCAAACCCTCCGCACCCTCAGCCTCCAGCCCTCCCTCCTCGATCAGTGGGGTCAAGACCTCAAGAAGCTCGTAGAGAAAATCCAGGTGGCCGAGCGCGAGATCGCGCTGTGGTCCGACGGCAAGCGTCCCGCCCCCGCCGAGGTGGATGCCTTCCTCGATTCGCTCTCCGAGGACCGCGAGGACGGCGACCGCGATCTCTACCAGAAGGCGGCGGCGCGGCACCCGTCCATCAAGGAGCGCCTGGTGTGGGTCGCCCAGCAGAAGATCAAGCGCGCCGAGGAGAACGCCCAGACGCGCGCGGACGATCTCAAGCGCATCGTGAAGGACATCCGCTCCGGCGAGGTGAAGGCGGCTCGCGCCAAGAAGGAGATGGTGGAGGCCAACCTGCGCCTCGTCATCTCCATCGCCAAGAAGTACACCAACCGCGGCCTCCAGTTCCTCGACCTGATCCAGGAAGGCAACATCGGCCTCATGAAGGCGGTGGACAAGTTCGAGTACCGCCGCGGCTACAAGTTCTCGACGTACGCCACGTGGTGGATTCGCCAGGCCATCACCCGCGCCATCGCCGACCAGGCCCGCACCATCCGCATCCCGGTGCACATGATCGAGACCATCAACAAGCTCAACCGGATCAGCCGGCAGATGCTGCAGGAGATGGGCCGCGAGCCGACCCCGGAAGAGCTCGCGCAGAAGATGGACATGCCCGAGGACAAGATCCGCAAGGTGCTGAAGATCGCGAAAGAGCCGATCTCCATGG
>DASYQB010000375.1:0-7516 GCA_036005985.1 Candidatus Methylomirabilota bacterium
CAACTCAGCCCTCGGCTCGCCTGCGGCTGCGCCTCGAACAATCAACTCAGCCCTCGGCTCGCCTGCGGCTGCGCCTCGAACTACCACGCCGCGACGGAGAAGGCGTTCGGGATGTGGCGGATGGCCTTGACGCCGCCTTCGTCGTTGACCACGACCGCCACCACGTCGAAGCGGCAGGGCTGCTCGCGCAGGCGCTTGGACCGGAGATAGCTCTGGGCCAGCTTGCCGAGCTTGTTCTGCTTCCGGGTGTGGACGCTGGCCTGGGGCGGCGGGGCGTTCTCGAGATCTCGCCGGGTCTTGACCTCGACGAAGACCAGCGTCTTGCCCTCTTTTGCCACGAGATCGATCTCACCCATGCGGGTCCGGACGTTCTTCTCCAGGATGGCGTAGCCGCAGCGGGTGAGGAAGCGAGCCGCTTCCTCCTCGCCCTTGATGCCCGAGATCTTCCTTGTATCGGTCGGCACGGTTCACTCCTCGTCCGCGATGATGGAAAACAGATCCTGCTGCACGATCACGCCATTGAACGTCCGGCGATGCAGAGGGCAGGGGCCGTGCATGATCAACGCGGCCAGGTGCTCCAGGGTCGCGTAGCCCTTGTGACGGCCGAAGCCGTACTGGGGGAATTCGCGATCCGCCTCTGCCATCATCCTGTCCCTCGTCACCTTTGCGATGATCGATGCGGCGGCCACCGTGGCCGACCGCTGATCTCCATTGACCAGGTTGCGCTGGGGGCACCGGAGGCCGTCCAGCGCGACAAAGTCGGTCAGCACCAGCTCCGGCTCCAGGCCGAGGCTGCCCAGCGCCAGGCCCATGGCCCGCCGCGTGGCCTGAAGGATGTTCACGCGGTCGATCGTCTCCGCGTCCACCACCCCCACGCCGACGGCCACCGCCCGCGCGTGAATGACCGGGTACAGCGACTCCCGCTCCTCCGGCGTCAACCGCTTCGAATCGTCCACGCCGGTGATCCGTGTGCCGGGCCCCAGCACCACCGCCGCCGCCACCACCGGCCCAGCCAGCGGCCCCCGCCCCGCCTCGTCGAGCCCGGCCACCGACACGAGTCCCTGCCGCCAGGCCGCCTTCTCGAAGCGGTACGCCGCGGGTGCCGTGGCTGCGCTTCCTGTTACTCGCTCTCGCTCGAGGCGGGAACAACAGCGATGCGCTTCTCTTTCAGACGCGCAGCCTTGCCCGCCAGATCCCGCAGGTAGTAAAGCTTGGAGCGCCGCACCGTGGCCCGCTTCATCACCTGGATCTTGTCGATCCGGGGCGAGTGCAGGGGGAACGTGCGCTCCACGCCCACGCCGTAGGAGATGCGTCGCACGGTAAAGGAGGCCGAGGCCCCCCCGCCGCGCTTCCGGATCACCACACCTTCGAAAGCCTGCAGCCGCTCCTTCTCTCCTTCGACGACCTTGACCGACACCCGGATGGTGTCGCCCGGCTCGAAGCCGCCGCGGTCTTTCTTGAGCTGTCCCGCCTCGACGATATGTATGGCTTGCATGCTCGTGGCTCCTTACTCGAGATAGTCATCGGGTGGCCGGCCCTGACTGAAGCCCGCCACCCACTTTTGCTCTTCCGGAGAGAGGTCCGCCGTCTCCAGCAGATCTCGCCGCCGCTCCCACGTCCGCCACACCGACATGACGCGTTTCCACCGCTCGATCCGGGCGTGGTCGCCGGAGCGCAGCACGTCGGGGACGGACCACTCCGCGAACACCTCGGGTCGCGTGTACTGCGGATGCTCGAGGAGCCCGCGCGAGAAGGAATCCCTCGAGGGCGCGGCCTCGTCGCCGAGGGCTCCGGGGCGAAGGCGCGTGAGCGTCTCCGTCACCACGAGGGCGGCCGCCTCGCCCCCCGAGAGGACGTAGTCCCCGATCGACAGCTCCTCGTCCACCAACTCGCGCACCCGCTCGTCGACGCCCTCGTAGCGGCCGCACAGCAGCACGAGGTGGGGGACCTCGGCGAGCTCACGCGCGACGACCTGGGTGAAGCGCCGCCCCGCGGGGTCGAGGAGAATGACGCGAGCTCCGGGGACCCGCAGGGACTCGACGCAGCGGGCGAGCGGCTCGGGCTTCATGATCATCCCGCCCCCGCCCCCGAAGGGTGTGTCGTCCGTCATGCGGTGCCGCCCTTCGGCCCAGTCACGCAGGTTATGGATGCGGATGTCCACGATCCCCCGCGTACGGGCGCGCCCCACGATGGAGTCGCTGAGCGCGGGCTCCACCATGCCGGGAAAGAGCGTCACGATGTCGATTCTCACAGGTCGAGCAGCCCTTCGGGCGGGTCGATGACGATCCGCCGCTCCTTGACGTTCACGTCCACCACGATCTCCGGCACCGCCGGCACCAGATGCTCCCGACCCTCCGCGGCCACGATCCACAACGGCTGCGCGGTATGGTCGTCCACTCCCACGAACTCGCCCACGCGCCGGCCGTCCCGCGTCTCGACCACCGCCCCCGCCATCTCCCAGGGGTAGAAATGCCCCTCGGGCGCGGGCAGGGCGTCCTCCTGCGCCACCGCGAGGAGCCGCCCCGAGAATCGCTTGGCGGCTTCCGGCGACGTCACGCCCTCCATCCTCACGAAGAGCTCGGGACCGTCGAAACGGCAGCCCGCGATGCGGCAGTCTTCGCGCCGGTCGGCCGCGGCTTCCCAGAGCACGCATTCGCGCAGGCTCCGGAAGCGCTCCTCCGGTCGATCGGTCAGCGGCTTCACGCGCAGCTCGCCCTGAAGGCCCCAGGGCCGGAGCACCTCTCCCACCACGATGAGGGCTCCCGCGGCCACGCGTTGCTCCCCTACACCTGGGCGGTCTTCGCGGCCTGGGCGAGGAGATGCTTCACGGTGTTCGACGGCTGCGCGCCCTTCTTGATCCATTCCGCCGCCTTGTCGGTGGAGATCTTGATGGTGGGCGGATTGGTCAGCGGGTTGTAGTGCCCGATGACTTCGATGAAGCGCCCGTCCCGGGCCGCGCGTGAATCGGCCACGACCACGCGGTAGGCCGGCTTCTTCGTCGTCCCGGTCCGTCTCAGTCGAATGTGTACAGCCACTGGCTCACCTCTTCCTGTGGTTTATCTGGCCACGCCTGTTATCTGGGAAGAAAGGGCAGGGCACCCTTGAGCTTGCCCATGCGCCCTTCCATGTGCTTGAGACCCTTCATCATCTGCTTGAGCTGCGCGTACTGCTTGAGCAGGCGGTTGACGTCGGCGACCTGGGTGCCGCTGCCCTTGGCGATGCGGGCCCGGCGGCTGCCGTTGATGATCGCGGGCTTCACCCGCTCGTCGGGGGTCATGGAGCCGATGATCGCCTCGAACCGCTTGAGGTCCTGCTCCTCGCCCTTGAGCTCCTTGGGCATGCCCTTGGCGCCCTTGAACATGGGGATCATCTCCATGATCTGTCCGAGGGGGCCCATGGAGCGAAGCTGCCTGAGCTGGGCCGCGAAGTCTTCGAGAGAGAAGCTGTCCTCGCGGATCTTCCGCGCCATCTCCTCGGCCTGGCTGGCGTCCACCGTCGCCTGGGCCTTCTCGACGAGGGAGAGCACGTCGCCCATGCCGAGAATGCGCTGGGCCAACCGGTCGGGATGGAAGGGCTCGAGGGCGTCCGTCTTCTCGCCCACCCCCACGAACGCGATGGGCCGTCCCGTCACCTCGCGGACCGACAGAGCCGCGCCACCGCGCGCGTCGCCGTCCATCTTGGTCAGCACCACGGCGTCGATGCCTACCGCGGCGTTAAACTTGTCCGCCACCGTCACCGCGTCCTGCCCGGTCATGGCGTCCACCACGAGGAGCACGTGATGGGGAGAAGCGTCCTTCTTGATGGCGCGGAGCTCCTCGAGCATCTCCTCGTCGATGTGCAGCCGGCCCGCCGTGTCGAGAATGAGCGGGGAGAGTCCGCGCTGGGCCGCTTCGTCGCGTGCGGCGCGGCAGATTTCGACGGGCCGCTGCTTCTCCTCGCCGAGGACGGGGATGCCCAAGTCCTTGCCGAGACGTCGGAGCTGCTCCATGGCCGCGGGACGGTACACGTCGGCGGAGGCGAGGATTGGATGCTGCCCCTGCTTCTGGAAGTGCCGGGCGAGCTTGGCGGCGGAGGTGGTCTTTCCCGAGCCCTGCAGGCCGACCAGCATGATGACGGTGGGGGGATGCGAGGCCATGGCCAGCCGGTGTCCCGAGCCCCCGAGCAGCTCGACCAGCTCGTCGTGCACCACTTTCACCACGTGCTGGCCCGGCGTGAGCGAGGTGAGCACGTCCTGGCCGATGGCCTTCACGCGAACCCGCTCGACGAAGCTCTTGACGACTTTGAAATTGACGTCGGCTTCGAGCAGGGCCACGCGCACTTCGCGCAGGGCCTCCTGGACATTCTCCTCCGTCAACCGGCCGAAGCCACGGAGCCGGTCGAAGATTCCGGTGAGGCGCGCGGTAAGACTGTCGAGCATGGCGTACCCCTGAAGTAGCCTTCAGGAAACGCTAAACTATAATGGCGGATAGGGGAAAAGTCAAGCCTACTTCAATACTTCCGACGCACTCCGCAAATCTTTTACGGCTTGGCCGGGGTCGGCGGAGCCGAAGACCGCCGAGCCGGCCACCAGCATGGTCGCCCCTGCCTGGGCCAGGGGGGCGGCCGTAGCGTGATTCACCCCTCCGTCCACCGAGATCTCCACGGAACGTGTCGCGACGAGGCTCCTTATCTGACGCACCTTTGCCAGGGAGGACGGGATGAAGGACTGGCCACCGAAGCCGGGGTTGACCGACATGACCAGGATGAGGTCGAGGCTGTCCAGCACCCACTCGATGGTCTGAGGGGGCGTGGACGGATTGAGGGCGACTCCGGCCTTGGCGCCCGCCTCCCTGATCTGGTGCAGGGTCCGGTGCAGGTGCGGACATGCCTCGACATGGACCGTCACGAGGTCGGCCCCCGCTCTCACGAAGGTCTCGATATAGCGCTCGGGCTCGACGATCATCAGGTGGACGTCCAGGGGCAGGCGCGTGCGCTTCCGAATGGATTCGAGCACAGGCGGCCCGAGAGTGATGTTCGGCACGAAGCGGCCATCCATCACGTCCACGTGGATAAGATCGGCGCCCCCGGCCTCGACGCGCGCGATGGCGTCTCCGAGGGCGGCGAAGTCGGCGGAGAGGATGCTCGGCGAGATCTTCATGACGCTACGACCTTACCCCATGGCTCCCGCCGCGGCAAACCCGAGGCAAAATCCGCGGTCGGATCTCACGGCGCTCGCCGGAGCCTTATCGCGGTGAAGCCGTCGGTGCCGTGCACGTGAGGGTAGAGGCGCACGAAGCCCTGGGCGTCGGAAGGCACGGGGAAGCCTACGGGCGGATCCGGCTGCCACTCCTTTCCGTAACCGGGTAGCGAGGCGACCACGGCCTCGTTCTCGTCGGGCTCGAGCGAGCAGGTGGCGTAGACGAGGCGCCCGCCCGGCTTCACCATGGCGGCGGCGGCGGCGATGATGGTCTGCTGCTTCTCCTGGAGCCGGCCCAGATCATCCTCGGTGCGGCGCCATTTCACGTCGGGATTGCGACGGAGCACGCCGAGGTTCGAGCAGGGCGCGTCGACGAGGACGCGATCGCACTTGCCCCGCCAGCGTCCCGCGAGCGCGGCCGCTCCTCCCAGGTGCGCTTCGATGATGCCGATGCCGAGCCGAGCCGCGGCCTTGCCGACCAGCTTGAGACGCGCGGCCTGCGGATCCATGGCCACGATGCGGCCTCGATTCCCCATGAGCTCGGCGAGGTGCGTGGCCTTGGTGCCGGGGGCGGCGCAGGTGTCGGCCACCAGCTCGCCCGGCTTCGGATCGAGGAGGCGGGCCACGAGCATGGAGGCTTCGTCCTGGACGGTGAAGGCGCCCTCGGCAAACGCGGCCCACCGTCCCACTGTGCCATGATCGATGATCAGCCCCTCGGGCGCGAGCCCGGTGGGCCGTGTCCGGGCCAGCTCCTCGTCCCTCGCGCGCGCCGCGAACGCCTCGCGGGTCGTGCGGAGCGCGTTGATCCTTATGGTGGTGGGCGGCCGATCGTTCGAGGCGATCATGAGCGCCTCTGCCTCTTTCGCGCCATAGCGCGCGATCCAGCGGGCGGCGATCCAGTCGGGAAAGGAGCAGCGCACCGCCGAGGCCTCCACGGGCAAGGCGGGCAACGGAGGAGAGCCTCCGGCGCGGGTGAGCGAGCGCAGCACGGCGTTGACGAATTCCGGCGGGCCCGGCTTGCGCGACTTGAGCTTGGCCAGGCTCACCGCTTCGTCGACGGCGGCCCAGCGCGGCACCCGGTCGAGGAAGAAGAGCTGGTAGGCGGTGAGGCGCAGGAGCGCGCGCACCCAGGGATCGAGTTTCTCCAGCGGGCGGTTCAGGTGCGGGGCGAGTCGCCAGTCGAGATGCCTGCGCCACCTGAGGGTGCCGTAGACCAGCTCCGTGCACAGCCCGGCGTCGCGCGCATCGAGGCGCGCGTGCTCGAGCGCGTGCTCCAGCACGATGTCGGCGAAGGCGCGGTCCTCCTCGACGCGGACGAGGACGCGGAGGGCCTCGTAGCGCGACTGCGAGACGGGGCCGGCGCGCAGCACGGGACTCACGTGCTGATCTCCGAGATGCGTGCCCCGGAGCCGATCCGCGAGCCGTGGAGGAAATCCTCCCAGGTCATGGCCTTGCGATTCTCCGGCTGGACGTGGACGGGCAGGAGCAGGCCGTCACCTGTGGCGATGCAGAGAGCGCCCGGCCCGCTCGTTATCAGCGTGCCCAGCCCCGCCCGGGTAGCGTGGGGCACCGCGGCGGCGCGCCAGATGAGGAGTCGGCCGACCGGCGTCATGACCGCCGCCCCCGGCCACGGATTGCATCCCCGCACCCGGTTGACGAGCTGTCGTGCCGACTCGCCGAGGCGGAGCCATCCGTCTTCCTTCTTGAGCCGGGGCGCCAGCGTCGACTGCGCGTGATGCTGGGGAGTCGCGGCCAGCGAGTCGAGCGCGTCGAGGGTGCGGAGGAGCACACGGGCGCCTAACCCACTCAATCGTGCCGAGAGCTCGCCCGCGGTTTCTTCGGCGCGGATGGCGGTGGATTCGGTGAGAAGCATGTCGCCGGTGTCCATGCCAGCGTCCATCTGAAACGTGGTGATGCCCGTTTCCGTCTCGCCGCGCATGATGGCCCACGCGATGGGCGCGGCCCCGCGGTAGCGCGGCAGGATCGACGCGTGGACATTGATGGAGCCGCGCCGCGGGACATCCAGGACGGTCTTGGGCAGGATCTGGCCGAAGGCGACCACCACCGCCACCTCGGCGTCGAACTCCGCCAACCGCCCCGGCCAGCCGGGGTCGCGCAGGCGCGGCGGCTGGAGCACGGGGATGCCCGCGGCACGCGCGCGCTCCTTGACGGGGGGAGGGCTCACGTGCCGGCCGCGGCCCGCGGGCCGGTCGGGTTGGGTCACCGCGGCCGCCACCGTGTGGTGCTCGAGCAGCGCCTCGAGTGTCGGTAGCGCGAACTCGGGCGTCCCGTAAAACAAGACCTTCAAGCTAGAGGGCGAAGGCTCGAGATCGCCTCTCC
>DASYQB010000376.1:0-6000 GCA_036005985.1 Candidatus Methylomirabilota bacterium
CGCGTCGGTGAGGGCGGAGGAGAGATCGCCCGCCTCCTTGAGAAGGGGCGAGCGGGCCGAGCGCATGACGATGACGCTCATCTCCTCGGCGATGGCGTAGAGGCCGTTCCGGACCACCTCGAGGGTGACGGGGCTCAGCGGAGCGCTCATGCGCGACCTCCCACTTCGATGACGAGATTCCCCAGCGTGTCCGCTACGCAGCGCTGGCCTGGATAGACCACGGTGGTGGACCACTCGTCTTCCACCATGGCCGGACCCGTCACCAGGTGGCCCGGGGGCAGGCTCGTCCGGTCATAGCGCGGCATCTCGACGGCGCCCGTCTCCTTGAAGTACGCGCGATGCGAGCCCGTGGACAGCGCGGAGGCGCCCGCGGGCGGCGGAGGCAGAGGCAGCGGCTCCTCGACGACGCGGGCGGTGACCCGCAGGTTGACGCATTCGACGTTCTCTCCGGTGGCGTAGCCGTAGAGCTGGCGGTGCCGCGCCTCGAAGGCCGCCTTGAGCGGTCCGGGCCCGCCGGGTACCCAGCCGATCTCCAGCTCGTAGTTCTGGCCCACGTAGCGGAAGTCGATCCCCCGCTGGACGTTGACGCGCGATGGATCGTGACCTTCCTCGAGGAGGGGGCGGAGACACTGGGCCTCCAGCGCGCGGAAGCGCTCCTCCACTACCTTGGCGTCCCAGGCGTCGATGCGGCCACGATGCGTCTGGACTGTGTCGTAGCGGAGCGGCGACACGAGCGAGCCGAGGGCGGAGAAGGCGCCCGAGTGGGCGGGCACCACCACGCTCGAGATCCCCGCCGCGCGTGCGAGGGCGCCCGCGTGGAGGGGACCCGCGCCTCCGAACGCGATGAGCGAGAACTCGCGGAGATCGTAGCCGCGCTGCACGGACACCAGACGCAGCGCGCGCAGCATGTTCGCGTTGGCCACTTCCACCACCCCGTGGGCCGCCTCGATCAGGGTGAGCCCGAAGCGCTCCGCGAGGGGCGCGATGACCGCTTCGGCCCGCGCGGGGTCGAGGTGAATGGATCCGCCGTAGACCCGCCCCGGATTGAGATAGCCGAGGAGGAGGTTGGCGTCGCTCACCGTGGGCTCGAGGCCTCCCTGACCGTAGCAGGCGGGGCCGGGCACCGCGCCCGCGCTTCGCGGCCCGACCTTGAGGGCGCCCGTGGCCTCCACCCTGGCGATGGAGCCGCCGCCCGCCCCGATGGACTCCACGGCGACCATGGGCAGCCGGGCCGGATAGTCGCCGAGCTTGCGCTGTCCCGCCGTCTCGGGCACGCCGTCGGCGATGAGGCACACGTCAGTCGTGGTGCCGCCCATGTCGAAGGCGAGCGCGCGGGCCAGCCCGAGGGCCCGTGCGGTGTGAGCGGCCGCGGCCACGCCGCCCGCGGGACCGGACATGGCCATGCTCAGGGGACGGGCCTTGGCCGCCTCCACCGACATCATGCCGCCCGCCGAGTGGAGGAGATGAAGCGGCTTGCCGCCCGTGCGGCGGGCGAGGTCGTCGAGGTAGCGCGCAGCGAGGGGCATGACGGAGGCGTTGAGCACCGTGGTACAGCCGCGCTCGTACTCGCGGAACTCGGCATTGATCTCGCTCGACACGGACACGTACGGGAAGTGCGCCGCGAGAGCCAGGCGCAGCGCCTGCTCGTGCCCGGACGCAGCGTAAGCGTGGAGCAGACACACCGCGACGCTCTCGATGCCCTCGCGCTTGAAATCCTCCACGATGGCGCCCAGCTCTTCCAGGTGGAGCCGCGTCAGCACGGTGCCGTCGGGCGCCACGCGCTCCGTCACCTCGCGGCGCAGCCGGCGCGGTACCAGCGGCTCCGCCTTGGCGGGCAGGTCGAGGCGATAGAGGTGGAGCCGGCTCATGCGTCCGATCTCGAGCACGTCACGGAATCCGCGCGTGGTGATGTAGCCGACGGGCGCCCCCCGGTGCTCGACGATGGCATTGGTCACCATGGTCGTCCCGTGGGCGAGGGTGGCCCACGGCCCCGTCTTGGGAGCGAGAGCCGCGATGCCGTTGAGCACGCCCTCCGCGGGATTGGCGGGCGTGGTGGGCACCTTGCACGATTCCATCCGCCCCGCGGGATCCCACGCGACCACGTCGGTGAACGTTCCCCCGACGTCCACGCCTATCCGCACGCCCTCAGCCATACGCTGTGCCTCTCTCTGACTCGCGGGCTATTTGAGATCGGACCATTTCGGCAGCGGGTAGACCACGTCCGCCGAGGCGACCTCGGACGGCCGGACGATCTCGACGGCCAGCTCCGCAGCCGCCGCGGAGGGCCCGGGGAGCGGATCGCCTTTCCTCTTGAGCGTGAACGGCGTGCCGTCCATCACGAGAGCACCATGAATGCGTCGGCGGGAAGGCGCAAGTGGATGACCTGGCCGGAAGCGAGAAGCATGGGGGCGGGCTCGCTCACGAACACGCGCACCCGTTGCCCATCGGCGAGGCGGGCCGATACCTCCGTGAGGGCGCCCTGGTAGACGAGCCCCTCGATGCGCGCCTCCGCCGTCCCCTCGCCGGCCGCGGCGGCGAGCCGCACGCGCTCGGGACGGATGGCCAGCTCGATCTGGTCGCCGACGCGGAGCAGGCCACCCCCGCTCACCCTGATGGTCAGGTCGGGCGAGAGGGCGACGCGATCCTCGGCCACCGCGCGCCCCCGCAGCACCGTCGAGGCCCCGATGAAGTCGGCCACGAAGCGGCTGGCCGGCCGCTCGTAGATCTCGCGGGGCGCGCCGAGCTGCTCGATGCGTCCCCGGCTCATCACCGCGATGCGATCCGAGAGCCCGAGAGCCTCCGCCTGGTCGTGGGTGACGAAGACGGTGGTGATGCCCACGGAGCGCTGGATGGCCCGCAGCTCGTCGCGCATCTCCTCGCGGAGCTTCTTGTCGAGGGCGGCCAGCGGCTCGTCGAGGAGGAGCACGCGCGGGCGATAGACGAGGGCACGGGCAAGGGCCACCCGCTGCTGCATGCCGCCCGACAGCTCGGCCGGCCGCTGCCCGCCCTGCCGGTCCAGCTGCACGAGCTCGAGCGCCTCGCCCACCCGGCGGACGATCTCCGCCGACGAAGTCCGACGCTCGCGAAGCCCGAAGGCCACGTTCTCGAAGACGGACAGGTGCGGGAAGAGCGCGTAGGACTGGAAGACCACGCCGAGGCCGCGCAGATGGGCGGGCAGCCCCGTCACGTCCTCCCCGTCGATGACAATGCGCCCCGCCGTCGGCTCCACGAAGCCCGCGATCAGGTTGAGGGTGGTGGTCTTCCCGCAGCCCGACGGGCCGAGGAGCGAGAGGAACTCGCCCTCGAAGATGACGAGATCCATGGCGTCCACCGCGCGCACCCCGCCGTAGTCGCGGGTGCAACCCTTGAGCTCCACCACGGCGTTGGCCATGGCTCAGCGGTGGTGGAGGAAGACGCGGCCGAGCCCCACGTAGCGATCGGCGAGCCAGACGACGAGAAAGGTGGCGGTGATGAAGAGCGTGGACATGGCGGCGATGGTCGGATCCGTGTAGTTGACCACGTAGCTGTACATGGCCACGGGGAGGATCTCCGTCACCCGGTTCGAGATGAAGAGCGAGACCACGAACTCGTTGACGGAGACGACCACGGCGAAGAGCAGGGCCGCAAAGAGGCCGGGGCGCAGGAGGGGCAGGGTCACCCGACGGAACGTGCGCCACGGCGTGGCCCCCAGGCTCGCCGCCGCCCGCTCGAGGGTGGCGTCGAGATTCCGGGCGCTCACCCACACCGAGCGCACCACGAAGGGCAGGACGAGGGCCACGTGAGCCGCGATGAGCACGGCGCGGCTCCGGATCAGGCCGAGGGAAGCGGCGAGGATGAGGAAGCCGAGGCCGGCGGCCACGCCGGGAACGACGAGAGGCGAAAGGAGCAGGGTGGCCCAGAGCGTGGGCAGGCGCAGGCGTCCCCGCTCGAGGGCCAGCGCGGCCGCCGTGCCGATGGGGAGGGCCAGGGCCACCGCGCCCAGGGTGACCCACAGACTGTTCACGGCGGCCCGCTGGAACTGCGGATAGGTCAGCGCATTGGCGTACCAGCGCCACGAGAAGCCCGACGGCGGGAAGGAGAGAATGGCCGTGGGATTGAACGAGACGACGATGACCACCACCGTGGGCAGGGTCATGAAGGCCATGAGCGCGAGCACGGAGGCTCTGAGCATCACGCCGCGCGCGCTCCCGCCCGGCCGACCCCGGCGAGCAGGGCGATGGTCATGGCGAGGGCGAGAAGCGCGAAGGCGGCCGCGCCCGGCCAATTGAACGAGTCGAGCCCGCGATCCTTCACCACCGTGGCGATCATCTGCACTTTGCCCCCGCCGAGAAGGGCGGGCGTCGGATACGCGGAGAGCGTCCACGCGAAGACGATGAGGCTGCCCGAGACGATGCCGGGCAAGGACAGGGGCAGGGTCACCCGCCAGAACACCCGCGCGGGCCTCGCCCCGAGGCTGGCCGCCGCGCGCTCGTAGAGCGGGTCGATGTGACTGATGCCCGCGGCGAGCATGAGGATCATGGTGGGCATGGAGAAGTGCACGAGGCCGACGAGGACGCCGCGCTCCGTGAAGAGCATGGGAATGGGCCAGGCGATCACCGCGTTGCCGAGCACGAGGATCCACGCATAGGTGCGCACGATGGCCCCGGTGAAAAAAGGGGCCAGGGTCAGGACGAGCAGCGTGGAGCGCACGCGCGAGGAGGCCGTGCGCGCGAGGGCGTAGGCGACAGGATAGGCGGCCACGAGGGTCAGCACGGTGGTCGCGGCGGACAGCCACACCGTGTCCCAGATCACGCCCAGGTACTGGGGCGCGGTCACGCTGCGGAAGTTGGCGAGGGTGAAGCCGCCCGTCTTGAGCGAGCCTGGTATGAACTCCAGCACGCTGTACTGGAACAGGCACCCGAGGGCCACCGCGAAGAGCGCGACGACGGCGAGGGCCGGAGCGAGCAGGAGCTTCACGCCGTCACTTCTTGACGATATTGCTCGTGAACCACTCACGCCACACGGGCAGGTTCTTGGCGCGCACCTCGTCGTTGATGATGTAGCCCTTCTCCTTCCACTGCGCGGGCGAGATGAAGATACCCGCCTGTCCCGCGAGGTTGGCGGGCACCGGCGTGCCGATCACCGTGGGACTCGCCTTGAGCGACTTGACCAGCTCCGCCTGGATGTCCTTGGCGAGGGCCATGTTGATGAACTGGTACGCGGCGTCGGCCTTCTTCGTCCCCGTCATGATGGTCATGGTGTCGATGCCGACCACCCCGGGATAGTCCGCGGGCTGGACAAGCTTGACGGCGATGCCCTGGTCGATCAGGTGGTACGCGTTCACGGAGAGCATCACCTGCACCGGCGCCTGCCCCGTCTTCATCAGGTCCTGGCTCTGCGCGTCCGTGGCGAAGAAGGCAGCGATCTGCGGCTTGAGCTCCATGAGCTTCTTCTGCCCCTTCTCCCACGTGGTCTCGTTGCCGCCTTCCATGAGCGCGGCGATGGTGATGATGTGCGAGGGATCGAAGTCGGGCATGGCGATCTTGCCCTTGAGCGACGGCTTCCAGAGATCCGACCACTTCGTGATGTCTTCCTTCACGAGGTCGGGACGATAGACCACGGTGTAGACATAGGCCCAGACCCCGAGGTGGTACTCGCTGCGGATCGCTTCCTTGGCGAGGTCCTTGGCGTTGGAGAGCTTGGACATGTCCAGGGGCTGGATGAGGCCATCCGAGATGTAGAGCCGGCCCACGTGGCTCGTGGTGAAGGTCACGTCCACGAGGGGATTGCCCTTGGCCACCCGGGCCTTGGCGAGGCGGTCGATGGTGCCGCCCACCTCGAACTCCACCGGGATGCCCGTCTTGGCGGTGAAGCCCTTGGCCACGATCTTCTCGAGGGAGTCCTTCCAGTTGCCGCCCCACGCGCTCACCACGAGCGCGTTCTGCGCCTCGGCGGCGGGGACGGCCGCCAGGAGAGTGAGGAGCACCAGGACAATCAGACGCTTCAGCATGGCGTGTCTCC
>DASYQB010000377.1:0-2359 GCA_036005985.1 Candidatus Methylomirabilota bacterium
CCAGGTAACGGCGGCCCGCCGGAATCACCGAGCGGACGCCTGCGGCCTCGCCGATGCGCACGGTCACGCGGCCCGGCTCCGTCTCGCATTCGAAGCGCGTGAGAGCGTAGTCGCCGCGAAGGCGGTAGGCATTGCTCCGGCCGTCGTCCTCGTAGAGCTCGAAGCGCGATGCGCCTTCTGGATACATGAGGAGGGTCACCTCGTCGAGCGGCCGCTCCCCGGTGTGCTGGACCACGGGTCCCATGGGCACGATGGCGCCCGCCCGCACGAGCAGGGGCAGCCGGTCCAGCGGCGCCTCGAGGGTGATGCCCGCCGGACCTTCGTAGCGCGTGCCCGTCCAGAAGTCGTACCAGCCACCCGCGGGCAGATAGACCGGCCACGCCGTGGCACCCTCGCGGGTCACGGGCGCCACGAGCAGATCGTCGCCCCACAAGAATTCATGGCCCAGGTTCCACACCCGCGGGTCATCCGGATAGTTCAGGACGAGGGGGCGCATGAGGGGAAGGCCATCGGTGTGGGCCTGCCAGGCCAGGGTGTAGGTGTAGGGAAGCAGGCGATAGCGCAGCTCGGCGTAGCGACGGCAGATGGCCTCGACCTCCGCGCCGTGCGCCCACGGCACGTGCTCGCGCCATACCCAGCCATGCGAGCGGAAGATGGGGCTGAACGCACCCAGCTGGAACCAGCGTGTGTAGAGCTCGGCCGTCTCCGGAACGGGATGAAAGAAGCCACCCACGTCGGTGCCCCAGTACGGCACACCGGAGAGGCCGGTGCTGAGACCGAGCGGGATCTGGGCGTCCAGGGTGGCGAAGTCGTTGTTGATGTCGCCCGACCAGCACGTCGACCCGTATTGCTGCATGCCCGCCGCCCCAGACCGGCAGAGGAGAAAGACCCGCTGATCGGGCCGGTCGGCCGCCTCACCCTCCGCGAATGCCTGGTGACGAAATCGATCGTAGATATTGTGGAGCAGCGCCCCGTCGCCCAGGTGAAGCCGTGATGGCGCGGGCGGCCCTTCACCGCCATCGAGCCACCAGCCTGCCACCCCGAGCCTCGCGAGCTCACGGTGGGCTGCCCACCACCACGTACAGACGGCCGGGTTGGTGAAGTCGAGATAGCGCTGTCCCTCGCGATAGTTCGCCTGACCGCCCCCGGTCGGACGTCCGTAGCCCTCGGCGAGGAGGAAGCCCCGCAGCTCCGCCTCCTCGAAGAGCGGCGACGCCTCGTGCAGCACGGGATACTCGTGGGTGGTGACCTCGAAGTGCTGGGCGCGCGCCTCGTCGATGAGCGCCTGGGGATCCGGCCACAGCTCGGGCTGAAAGCCCAGATGCCCCACTCCGAGATTCCAGCCGCGTGCCTCGCCGTACGTCGAGAGGTAGATCAGCCCGTCGCAGGGGATGCGCTTCTCGCGGATGGTCCTGGGGAGGCGGCGCAGCTCGGCCGTGTCGTCGAAGTGACGCGTCGACTGGAGGAAGCCCAGCGCCCAGCGGGGAGGCAGGGGAGCGCGTCCGAGCAGCTCCGCCACGTCGCCCATGACGGCGCGCATGTCGCGGGCGAGGAGAAAATACCAAACGAGCCTTCCCGCTTCCGCTGCGTAGACGATCTGCACCCCCCCATCGGATCGGCCGACCGTGACGACCGCCTCCGAGGTGTTGTCGAAGAAGAGCGCATAGCCACGGTTCGACACGAGGAGGGGCACGCCCATGTCCGAGCCGGGACCGTGACCGAGGTGGGTATTCCAGAGCTGGCGGGTGGCGCCCAGCCGGTCGAAGCCGGAGCCGCCCTGGCCCAGGCCGTAGAAATGCTGCTCGCCGGAGAATTCGAAGGCCGCGCGGACGCGGCGGCGCACGGGGTTGCCGGCCCGCGGCTCGCTGCTCATCCCGCCATGGTCGGGCTGCCGCAGGAGCCACTGGCCGCTCGGGTCGAGAAAGGCCAGGCGCAATGGCTCCGTGGCGATCTCGACGCCAAGGTGGGTGGTGGTGAGCCGGGACGGGTCACCCTCGATCACCTCGAACGGCGGGTCGGGCCAGCTTCGTTCTCCGACATATCCCGGGCCGGTCTCGAGGCCTCCATCGTCGAGCTCCACCCGCACGATGCGAGGCGTACAGACGGTGAGGGTGACGCGCGAGCTGTCATCGGCCACGCGGATGCTCGATCCGTTGCGCTCGAACCGGGGGGAGTCGGGGGACGTGCTCATCAATTGGTCTCGGACCGGCGCATGATACCAGAGCCCCGGCCATCCTCGATCGGCCGCCATGGCGGATCGCGCCTTGTCTCCGCGGGGCGAGTCGTGTATGGTGCCGCCACTCGCGCACCGACGCGCGGGCCGAACCCACAAGGGGGTATCCCATGTCCGATCAGCCTA
>DASYQB010000378.1:0-3938 GCA_036005985.1 Candidatus Methylomirabilota bacterium
GGAGGCGAGGTACCGCGCCGAAGGGGCCAATCCGCCCCTTCGGCGCGTGGAGGAGGCTGCTTACGGCACGGTGATGGTCGTGCCGTCACCCGTCGCGGTGACCGTGAACGTCCCCGCACCCGCGTTCGGCGTATACGTGTAGTTGGCGCCCCAGGCCGGCGAGCCGCCCGGAGGCGGTACCGGGACGCCGCCCATGAAGGGACCGGCGACCTGGTTCAAGCCATTGGTGGCTTGGCCGGTCAGGTCGGTCAGAGCGGCCGGCAGCGTGCCCATGTGAGCCGCGTAGATGCCGACGGCCGATGCAAGGGTCCGCGTATCAGCCTGGGCCTTCGCGATGCGGGCACGGGTCTGAACATTGGCGTAGAGAGGAATGGCGATGGCGGCCAGGATGCCGATGATGGCCACCACGATCATGAGCTCGATGAGAGTGAAGCCGCGCTGATTGCCGAATGTGTTCCGCTTCGGGTGCCGGCCCTTCAACATAGGGATCGCTCCTTTGGTTCTGGTGAACGCATCGATCCTCGACGCCTTGAACTGGACATTCACCTCCCGCGTATGGAGGACGCTGCTGCTTACGGCACGGTGATGGTCGTGCCGTCTCCGGTCGCGCTCACGGTGAACGTCCCCGCACCCGCGTTCGGCGTATACGTGTAGTTGGCGCCCCAAGCCGGCGAGCCACCCGGCGGCGGTACAGGAATAGAGCTCATGAAGGGACCCGCGACCTCGTTTGAGCCGTTGGTGGCCTGGGCGGTGAGGGCAGTCAGGGCCGCCGGCACGGTGCCCATGTGAGCGGTGTAGACGCTGATGGCGGAGGCAAGGGTGCGCGTATCAGCCTGCGCCTTGGCGATGCGGGCCCGCGTCTGAACGTTCGCGTAGAGCGGGATGGCGATGGCGGCCAGGATGCCGATGATGGCCACCACGATCATGAGCTCGATGAGGGTGAAACCGCCCTGATTGGCGAAGGTGTTCCGCTTCGCGTGCCAGAACTTCAACATGAGGTGCGCTCCTTATTGCCGGTTAAACAGATCGTCGGTAGGCGCCTTGGGGGATGCATAGCCAGTGCCACGCGCTAACTAAGGGTTTTCAAGGCCTCCTTCGGCCGAGAGCACCTCGCGAGCGCACATTCACTGCCCAGGTCATAGGGCAGCGCCCTCCTGCCGGCAGGGCGTGTCCACGGGCTGACGAACAGTGCCGCCTGGTTGACGGGACGGGAAGCTACTACGGAAATACCTGACGGTATGTAAGACGTACTCGATCCCCGGCCCCGCCGAAGCGAGCCTCGTAGTCTTCCGTCATGGCTTTAAGGGTATCGGAGGCGGCGAAATCCCTGAGCGACTCCTCCGACTCGAACTCGTAGACGACCATGTACTGCCAGGGCTCGGAGCCGGGGTGAACACCCACGTCCACCGGGATGGGCACGTAGCGCCGCATGGCGACCAGTCCCGGGACGAGCGCGGCTTCCGCCGCGCGACGCGTGTTGTACCACTCGTTGAACGCCGCCTCGCGCTCGGGAGCGATGGTCGCCTTGACCACGAAGAGCGCGGGGCGCGGCACGGGTCAGCCCCGGACTTCGCGCGTGTGCTCACCCGGCGCGGGCGGGGCGCGACGAATGCCGGGGCGCGCGCCGTCGAAGGACAGGGGCAGGGCAACCAGCTCGTAGTCGTCGCCGGGCACGGGCTGTATGATGCCGATGGCCTCGGCCTGGGGCTGTGACACCGCTTCCGGCAGCGTGTGAATGGGGCCGCACGGCACGCCCACCGCTTCGAGCAGATCGATCCACTCTCCCTTGGAGCGCGTGAGGAGGATGCGCTCGATCTCCGGCAAGAGCTCGGGCTTGTGATCGACGCGCGCGCCGTTGGTGGCGAAGCGTGGGTCCGTGGCCCACTCCGGATGTCCGAGCACCTGCGCCAGCTTGCCGAAGAGCCGGTCATTGCCGGCGGCGATGATGAGCGGTCCGGTCTTCGTCTCGAATCCCTGGAAAGGCACCACGCGATGACTGCCCGTGCGATGGCGCTCGGGCACCTCTCCCGAGGCGCGGAAGCTCGCGAAGTGGCCCTTGAGCCAGGCGAGGCCGGTCTCGAAGAGCGACGCGTCCACCACGCAGCCGCGGCCTGTCTGCTCGCGCTGGATGATGCCCGCGAGTGCGCCCATGGCCGTCCACATGCCCGTGCCGTAGTCGAGGACGGAGGTGCCGATGCGCGTGGGCGGACCGCCATCCTCGCCGTTCATCGCCATGAGCCCGGAGAAAGCCTGGACCATGGGCTCGTAGCCGGGCTTGAGCTTGAGCGGCCCCGTGCTCCCGAACGCCCACACCGAGCAGTAGACCAGCCGGGGAAACCGCTCGGTGAGCGCCTTGGCCCCCAGCCCCATCTCTTCCAGCGAGCCGGGGCGGAGATTCTGCACGAGCACGTCGGAGCGGCCGATGAATTCCACCAGCCACTCCACGTCCTCGGCCTTCTTGAGATCGAGGGTGATGCTGCGCTTGTTGGCGTTGACGGCGAGGAAGCCCGGGGACACGCCTTTCCAGAAGGGCGGGCCCCACCGGCGGGCGTCATCGCCCTCCGGCCGCTCGATCTTGACCACGTCGGCGCCCATGTGGGCGAGGATCTCGGCGGCGATGGGCCCGGCGAGGCTCTGCGCGATCTCCACCACGGTGATTCCCTGGAGCGGCAGTGTCATTCGTGTCCTCGATTGTTCATGATGTCTGGGTAGCGACGTTGCGATCCCCTCACCCTGAGGGCGGGTTTACCTTGCCGTCAGATGCGGCCAGAGCGCGTCGGCGCCGCGCCCCGCGACTTCGCGACCCAGCATGGCCGCCCAGTAGGGCTCCGCGCCGAACTCCGCCCGCCACGACCAGAGGCGGCGTGTCACGAAGTGGAGCGTGTGCTCGTAGGTGAAGCCGATGGCGCCGTGGCATTGATGCGCGATGCCCGCGCCCAGGCCGGAGGCTTCACCCGTGCGGATCTTCGCCACCGCGATCTCGAAGCCCGCGTCGCCGCCCTCCATCGATGCGAATGCCTTCTGGGCCGCCATGCCCGCGGCGGCGGTGTGGCCGGCGAGGAGGGCGAGCTGATGCTGGATGGCCTGGAAAGAAGCGAGAGGCCGGCCGAACTGGATGCGCTCCGTCACGTACTTGACCGACTGGGCAAGCAGGAACTCGAGACCGCCCGCCATCTGGGCTGAGCGGGCCATGGCCCCCGCGAGCATGAGGGCATCGGCGGGAAGCTCCGCGCCGGCCGCGGCCGCGGCGAGCACGGGCGCATTGCTCCACGTGAGCGTGTCGCGCGGCTCCTGGGCCAGGTTGACGTCGGCCTCGGCCTTGGCGGTGCCGCCCTTGACGAGGGCGATCATGGGCTTCCCCTCGCCTTCCGCCACCACCACCACATGCCCGGCCGAGGCGCCCCACGGCACCCGGCTCGCCGTACCGCTCAGGCGCCAGCTTCCGCCGTCTCGGGCGAGGGTGAGATCTTCCGCGGGACGCACGGGCGCCACCGTGATCGGTCCCAGCGGCACGTTGAGCCGGCTCGCCGAGAGCAGCCACGCGCCAATCATGGTCTCGGCCACGGGCAGCGGCACGGCGAAGCGACCGGCCGCGGCGAGCACGACCTGGGCGTCTCCCCATCCCCCGCCCGCGCCGCCGTGGGCCTCGGGAATCTGGGGGAGCGTGAGGCCATTCTCCTCGAGCTGCTGCCACAGGGCGGCCGGCCATGTTCCCTTCTCGGCGGATTCGATGAGGGCGGGCGTCACCTGGTCGGTGAACAGCCGGGTGCAGGTGTCGGCGAGAAGTGTCCGGGTGGAGTCCATGGCTAGCGAAGCCCCAGTCCGCGGGCGATGATGCCGCGCAAGACCTCGCGCGTGCCGCCGCGCAGTGAGAACGAAGGCGCGTGCTCGACGAGATAGCCGAAGGTGCGCTCGAACTGGGTCCCCGAGCCCAGGCG
>DASYQB010000379.1:0-3080 GCA_036005985.1 Candidatus Methylomirabilota bacterium
GAAGCCCGCGCCGATGACTCCGCCGAGAGCGGCAAGGGCGGCGCCCAGGCCGAAGACGGCCAGCGAGATGCGTGGGACGTTGATCCCCACGCCCTGGGCCATCTCGCCGTCGTCGACGGCGGCGCGGATCATGGCGCCCGCCCGGGTGCGGTCCAGCAAGAGCCAGAGTCCCAGCCCCACCGCGACGGCCACGCCCACGATGAAGATGCGATAGATGGGAAAGACGGCGCCGCCGACGCGCAGCCCGCCCGAGAGCGCGGCGGGCACGGGCAGGTTGTAGGGATCGCCGCCCCAGATGAGCAGGGCGAGATCCTGGAAGATCAGCGCGAAGCCGATGGTCATGAGCACCTGGCCCAGGTCCTGGCCGCGCAGCCGACGGAGGAAGAAGCGCTCCATGGCTATGCCGATGAGGGCGATAGCCACGGTGGCGACCACCACCGACATGGCGAAGCTCCGGGTGCGCAGGGCCACCGTCAACCCGAGATAGCCGCCCAGCATGAAGTAGGAGCCGTGGGCCATGTTGACGATGCGCATGACGCCGAAGATGAGGGAGAGGCCGCTCGCGAGGAGAAAGAGCAGCGCGCCGTAGGAGAGGCCGTTGAACGTCTGGACCACCCAGAAGTCCGGCCGCACGCCGTCCCTACCCCAGACGCAGCATGCGGGCGGCGTTGGCGCGGACGACGCGTTCCTGATCCTTGCCGCTGAGCCCGGTCCCTTTCGCCTGGATGATGGCGAGCGGCCGCTCGAGGCCCATGTCGAAGCAGAAGTCGGTGCCCAGCATCACCCGATCCGCACCCACGGTGGAGACGAGATAGCGGAGGGCGGCCGCGTCGTGGCTGATGATGTCGTAGGTGAAGCGACGGAGATAGGCGCTGAAGGATTTCTTCGCCACACCTTTCGTCTCCGGCCGCACTCCCTGTCCGTGACGCAAGCGTCCGTGCAGATAGGGCAAGGCACCGCCCGCGTGGGGCAGGCACACGGTGAGCTTGGGCAGCCGATCGAGCACGCCCCCGAACACCAGATGCGCGGCGGCGATGGCGGTGTCGAACGGATTGCCGAGGAAATTGTTCAGATAGTAGGGAGCGAGCCGCTCCGCGCCGATCACCCGGAGGGGATGCAGGAGCACGGGCAGCCCGAGGGCGGCCGCGCGCTCGAAGATGGGGAAGAGTTCCGGATCGGACAGCTCGCGGCCTCCCACGTTGGTGCCCATGTACACACCGCGGATGCCGGGCAGCTTCGCCGCGCGCTCCAGCTCGGCGAGGGCGCGCGGTCCATCTTGAAGGGGCACCATGGCGCAGCCCACGAAGCGGTCAGGATGCGCGACGTGCGCTGCGCTCGCCCCGTCATTCCAGGCGGCGGACAGGCGCGCGCCGGTGGCCCCGTCGGCCCAGTACACCATGGGCGCGGTGAGGGAGAGCGCCTGCACGGCCACGCCCTGGCGATTCATGGCCTTGATGCGGAGACCCAGGTCCCAGTAGCGCGCATCGAGGGGGGCGGTGCGGGAGCCGCCCACCGCGAGCACGGGTCCCTTCGGATTCGAGCGGTCCACGCTCGCCCCGAAGGAGGCGCCGGCCTCTTCGATCATGCGGATGAAGCTCTCCGGAAAAAAGTGCGCGTGGACATCGACGCCGGCGGGCTTGACCATCGGACGGGGATTCTACTCTGAATGCCCCAGCGATGGTAGTCTCTAGGTCGCAAAGCGCCGGGCCAACCAGCACGGTCCGGAAGCGCCCGGGAAGGGAGACACCGTGAAACTGCCGCGCGACCGATTCGATTACTCGCCCATCGTGGATCGCCGCCCCTGGAAGCTGCCCAAAGGCGCTCGCATCGCGGTGTGGACCATCGTGAACATCGAGGAGTGGGACATCGAGAAGCCAATGGCCCGCCAGTACCTCACCGCGCCGCAAGGCGTGGCCACCGTGCCCGACGTGCCGAACTGGGCGTGGCACGACTACGGCATGCGCGTGGGCTTCTGGCGCCTCCTCGATGCGCTCACCAGGCACAAGATCCGCGCCACCACGTCCATCAACGCCCACGTGGTCGAGTCCTATGCGCCGGTGGCGCAGGCCATGCTCGATGCGGGATGGGAATTCATGGCCCACGGCGTGATCCAGGGCGCCATGCACCTCCTGCCCGACCAGCGGGCGGCCATCCGCCAGTCCATCGAATTGCTCAGGGCGTTCACGGGCAAGAAGCCCAAGGGCTGGCTCGGGCCGGGCCTCACGGAAACCTGGGAGACCCTCGACTATCTCGCCGAGGAGGGTATCGAGTATGTCTCCGACTGGGTCAACGACGATCAGCCCTATCCCATCCGCACCACGGCGGGGCCGCTCGTCTCGGTACCCTATTCCATCGAGCTGAACGACATCCCCATGATGGTGATCCAGCACCACACATCGTCGGAGTGGCTGCAGCGGGCCAAGGACCAGTTCGACCGCCTCTACGCGGAGGGCGCCAGGAATCCGCGGGTGATGGCCCTCGCCGTGCACCCCTACATCTCGGGCGTGCCGCACCGGATCAAGTATTTCGAAGCGGTGTACGATTACATGCGGAAGAAGAAGGGCGTGTGGTTCACCACTGGCGAAGACATCTACGAATGGTATAAATCACAGTCATGACACGCCGGGGCAAGGTCATACCGTTTCCCAAGTCAAGCCCAGCCCCCGAGCCACCCTCGGGCCTGGTCGAGGTGCGCCGCTGCCGCGATCAGGCCGAGGCCCTCGTGGTCCAGGCCCTCCTCGACGGTGACGGCATCCCCACCGTCATGCGCGGCCAGCTCGTCCAGTCCGTGCATCCGTTCAGCGTCGGCAACGCGGGCGAGGTTACCCTCCTCGTGGCCGCCATGGACGCCGAGCGCGCCCGCCGCCTCCTCTCTCGCGCGTAGCTTTCCGCCCGGGTCTGGCGCGGTGCGTTCCAGGCCCGGGCCGGCGGCGAGCGTGCTCCATTCCCGGACTCCACGCCGAGTCAGCTCTGCGTACAGCCGGCCGCCCGGGAGCGAGTCTCGGGCGACCGGGATCGGCACGCTATCGAGAGGCGGACGACGAGCCTGATCTCTTTCCGCGACGGGATACCACCCCCAA
>DASYQB010000380.1:0-4300 GCA_036005985.1 Candidatus Methylomirabilota bacterium
CGCTGGCCGGCTTCGTGCGCGTCGACGCCGGCCGCATCCTCTTCGCCGGCGAGGACGTCACCGACACCCCACCCCAGCAGCGCGCCACGGCCATGGTCTTCCAGAGCTATGCCCTCTGGCCCCACATGAGCGTCTTCGACAACGTGGCCTACGGTCTGCGGCGCCGACGCGTGGCTGCCGCGGACATCCGCCGGCGGGTCCTCGCCGCTCTTGAGTTGGTGGAGATCGGCGACGCCGCGGGCATCGTGCAGCGCAAGCCTGGCGCACTCTCCGGCGGCCAGCAGCAGCGGGTGGCTCTCGCCCGCGCCCTCGTGGTGGAGCCTCGCGTGCTCCTGCTCGACGAGCCCCTCTCGAACCTCGACGCCAAGGTGCGCCAGCGGCTCCGCGTCGAGGTCCACCGACTCCAGCGCCGCATCGCCACCACCATGATCTACGTGACGCACGACCAGGAGGAGGCGCTCGCCATCGCCGATCGTGTCGTGCTCATGCACGCGGGCATGGTGGTCCAGGAAGGATCGCCCGAGGAGATCTATCTCGAGCCGGCCAGTGCCTTCGCCGCGGACTTTCTCGGCGTGTCGAACCGGCTCGACGGCACGGCCGAGGTGGGCGCGGTGCGGGTGGGCGAGCAGACGCTCGCCTACGAGGGCCCGCTGCGGGGCCCCGTGCTTGCCATCGTGCGCTCGTCCGATCTGTCACTCGAGAGCGCGGCGGAGCCGGGTCGCGGCGTAACCCTCGACGGTGTGCTCGAGGAGAGCCTGTTCCTCGGCGCCCACTATCGCCACTACGTGCGGGTGGGCGGGACCGTGCTCCTTGCCGATGGGCCTTTCGCGGTGGCCCCCGGCCGGGTGAAGCTCCGTGTGCCGGCCGGCCGGCTTCGAGTATTCCGCCGCCCATCCACCAGCTGACTCCGTCTCTCTGAAAAGGAGATTCGCCATGCTGCTTCGATTCGTGGCCGTGCTCGCCGCCACCCTAGCCCTCGCCGCGCCCGCGGCCGCCCAGACGCGGCTCAATGTCGCCATCGGCGCCGACGTGAACGTGGTCGAGGTCAACAAGAGCGTGCTCGGGCCCGGCTTCAAGGCCCTTGCCCCCGACGTCGACCTGAACGTCGTGGGCACGGGCACGGGGGAGCCGGCAAGCCGGGCCATCTACACCAAGATCAAGGCGCAGGCCGACGCGGGGCGGAAGCCGTGGGACATCGACGTGGCGCTCGTGAGCATGGCCGTGGCCTCGCAGATGGTGAAGGAAGGTCTCCTCACCCGCTACGTGCCGCAGATGAAGAACGCCGCGCTCGTCAAGGGCGCCGAGGTCAAGGAAGCGTTCGGGGTCAACGTCGACGGCTACGTGGTGCCGATGTTCCACAACCAGATTGCCATCGCCTATCACCCGTCCAAGGTTGCCAGTCCGCCCAAGACCTTCGACGAGCTCGCGGCGTGGGCGAGGGCCAATCCGAACCGCTTCGGCTACAACGGCATCAAGGGGGGCGTGTCGGGCGTGGGCTTCACCATGGGCTGGGTGTACTGGAAGACCGGCCTCTATCAGCAGCTGACCCAGGGACCGGTGGACAAGGGCAAGGACGGGGCGATCCGAGAGGCGATCACCGCGCTGCGCGATTTCAACAAGGGCGTGGTGATCACCAACGGCAACGCGGGCACGCTGGACGCGCTCAACCGGGGCGAGATCTGGATGGGCGTGGTGTGGATCGACCAGCTCGTGGCGTGGAAGAACGAAGGGCGCATGGACCAGGCGGTGACACCGTCGCTGCCCGCGCCCGGGCTGCCCATCTACCCACTCTACCTCGTGGTGCCGCGCGAGGCGGCCAGCCGGGATATGGCCACGCGCTACATCGACTACATCGCCACCCCGGAGGTCCAGGCGCGGGCCATCGTGGAGCGCTTCGGCTGGTACCCCGGGGTGGATCCCGACAAGGTGCTGCCCCTCATCAACGCCAAGAGCCGCGAGCTCCTCTTCAAGGGCGTGTCCGCGCAGGATCTCGCGCGCTACTCGCGCCAGATGCCGCTCAGGGAGTACCACGACATGATCACCCTCGCCTACGAGGAGATCGTCCGATAACCAGACGCGAGCGTCTTCTCTGGGCGGTCGCGTGCAGCCCGCCCCTCGCCATACTCGGCGCCGTCTTCCTGTGGCCGGTGGGTGTCTCGCTCGTGGCCAGCCTCTCGCGGGACGGGCAGTGGACGCTCGCGAACTATGGGACAGTCTGGCGACTCTACGCGCGTGACGTACTGTACACGGTGGGCGTGGCCGCGGCGGGGTCGGTGCTGACCTTCGCTCTCGCCATCCCGCTGTGCGGATGGCTCCGCGCGCGGGCCTTCGGCCCCGTGGAATTCTTGCTGAAGGTCCCTCTCTTCGTGCCGTTCGTGGTGGTGGGTCATGCCCTCCGCGTGTTCTGGAGCCCTTATCTCCCCGGCTTCGCCACCTCGTGGCTGGGGATCGCGGCGGCGCTCGCGTGGAAGCATTTCGGGCTCGCCGCCCTCCTGATGCTGGGCGCATTCCGCGGCGTCGACGAGAGCTTTCTCGAGGCCGCCCGTCAGCTCGGGAGCGGGACAGGGCGCGTCACCCGCGATATCCTCGTGCCCATGGCCGTGCCCGCCCTCGCGGTGAGCGCGGTGCTGATCTTCTCCTCCATGCTCGCCTCGTTCTCCATCCCGCTGATGCTCGGGCGGGGGAGTGGGGCGCAGATGCTCATGATCGACGTCTACTACCGGTTTGGCCAGCACGGGGACTTCGAGACCGCCGCCGCCCTCGGCGTGGTCTCGTATCTCCTGGCCATGGGTGCCGCGCTCGTCTATGTCCGGCGACTCACCCGCTAGGCGCACCCTCGGCGGTCTCACGGCGCGGCTGGTTGCGCTCGTCCTTGCCGCCTTCGTCATCGTGGGCCCGCTCCTCAGCCTGCTCCTCTGGTCGCTCGCCGAGCGCTGGACCTATCCCGCGGCGTGGCCGCAGCGGCTCGGCCTCCGCTACTGGTCGCGCATGCTCACCGGCGACTTCCTCGATCCCCTCAGGATGAGCCTGCTCATCGCCACCATCGTCACCGTGGCCGCCCTCGTCTGCGCGGTGCCCCTCGGCTACGCTCTGGCGCGGCTCCGCTTTCCCGGGCGCACCCTCGTGCTCCTCGCCTTCCTTCTGCCTCAAGCCTTCCCGCAGCTTCCCGTGTTCGCGGCGGCCACGCGCGAGTTCTACCGCTGGGGCCTCGCAGGCACCGTGAGCGGTGTCGTCCTCGTGCATCTCGTGGGCGGGCTCGTGTTCGCGGTGTGGACCATGACCGCGGTATTTCGCTCCATCGAGGCATCGCTCGAGGAGGCGGCGTACGACCTGGGCGCCTCCACCACCAGGGCCTTCCTCACCGTCTCGCTTCCTCTCGCCGTGCCGGGCCTCGTGGCGAGCGCGCTCCTCGTCTTTCTCTACTCGCTGGACGAGTTCACGGGGACGCTCCTCGTGGGCGCGCCCTTCGTTACCACCTTGCCCGTGTACATGTACACGGCGAGCCAGGGTTACGAGATGCAGATCGCCTCGGTGACCGCGCTCGTGCTCATGGTACCGGGCGCCGTCCTTCTGCTCCTCCTCGAGCGCTTCCTCCGCTCGGAGTACCTGACCTTCTTCGGCCAGATCTAGGGTAGACTCCCGGGTCTGGGAGGACAGACATGTACGAGGTCTACGCTCTCAAGTACTCGGAACGGGACACCACGAAGTGCCAGTTCTTCTATCGCGAGTCGTCGCACGACAAGCTCACCCTCCACTATTTCGTCTGGCTCATCCTCGGCGGCCCTCGACCCGTCCTCGTCGACACCGGCTTCCTCGACGACGAGGCGCAGAAGCGCGGGATGCGGAACTACGTCACCCCCGCCTCCATGGTGGAGCGTGCGGGGATCAAGGCGGCCGACGTGCCCCTGTGCCTCATCACGCATCTCCACTACGATCACTGGGCCGGAAACCGCCTCTTCCCCAGCGCGGAGTTCTGGATCCAGAAGGAGGAGGTGTCCTTCTGGACGGGGCCCTACGGCAGCACCCCGGCCTTCCGCGGCTCGGCCAACGTGGATTCCCTGGCCGGGCTGGTCACCCTCAACTACGACCAGCGCATCCGCATGGTCGAGGGCGACCGCGAGGTCTTCCCCGGACTGCGC
The DNA here is from genome assembly GCA_036005985.1 of Candidatus Methylomirabilota bacterium. GTDB lineage: Bacteria > Methylomirabilota > Methylomirabilia > Rokubacteriales > CSP1-6 > AR37. The sequence continues at coordinate 4,140 of DASYQB010000380.1, forward strand.
GTGCATCGGGTGGGCGGGCACACCGCGGGACTTCAGATCGTGAGCGTGGAGACCAAGCGGGGCACGGTGGTGCTCACCTCCGACGCCTCGCACTTCTATCACAACGTGGAGACACGTCAGCCCGTGCAGATCATCACCAGCCTGCCCGAGATGCTCGACGC
>DASYQB010000381.1:0-9052 GCA_036005985.1 Candidatus Methylomirabilota bacterium
CAGAGGGAGCGGGCTTCTGGCCGCTCGCTCTCACGCGCGAGCTCGACGATCTGATTCTTCACCTGCGCGCCAACGAGGAGAAGATCGGGATCTGGGTCTTCCGGAGTGCGGGCAATCGCGACCTCGTGGGGGCCTACGACCGCGCCCTCGAGGACCACGCGGACGACTGGCTGGTGCGGGAGATCCGGCTCTATCTCAGGCGCACCTTCAAGCGCCTCGACGTCTCCTCGCGATCCGTGTTCGCGCTGATCGAACCCGGCTCCTGCTTCGTGGGCACCCTGCTCGAGCTGGTGCTCGCCGCCGATCGCTCCTATATGCTCGACGGTGTCCTCGAAGGTGACGCGGGCAAGCCGGCCGCTCTCCGTCTCACCGGGATGAACTTCGGCGCCTATCCCATGGTCAACGGCCTCACCCGGCTGGCCAGCCGCTTCCTCGGCGAGCCTGAGCGCGCCCTCCACCTGAAGAGTCGCCTCGGCGAGGATCTCGAGGCGGCGGCGGCGGGCGAGGCGGGACTCGTCACCTTCGTGCCCGACGACATCGACTGGGAGGACGAGGTACGCATCGGCATCGAGGCGCGCGCCGCCTTCTCGCCCGACGCATTGACGGGCATGGAAGCCTCGCTTCGCTTTGGGGGGCCGGAGACGCTCGAGAGCAAGATCTTCAGTCGCCTGTCCGCCTGGCAGAACTGGATATTCCAGCGCCCCAATGCCGTGGGAGACAAGGGCGCCCTGCGCGTCTACGGCACGGGCCAGCGCAGCGAATTCGACCGAAGGAGAGTGTGATGGCTGGCATCGACTACACTTCGCTCATTCCCAACAATGTCGCCCTGCACGAGAACCGGCGGCTCCAGCGCGCGCTCGAAGACTGGCAGCCCAAGTTTCTCGACTGGTGGCAGGACATGGGGCCGAGCGGCTTCCAGGCCAAGGAGATCTATCTCCGTACCGCGGTGAGCGTGGACGCCAAGGGCTGGGCCCAGTTCGACTACGTCCGCATGCCCGAGTACCGCTGGGGCATCTTCCTCGCCGAGCCCGAGGCGGGACGCCAGGTCAACTTCGGCGACCACAAAGGCCAGCCCGCGTGGCAAGAGGTGCCGGGCGAGTACCGCGGCACCCTCCGCCGCCTCATCGTGACCCAGGGCGACACCGAGCCGGCCTCCGTGGAGCAGCAGTGTCATCTCGGGCGCACCTGTCCGTCGCTCTATGACCTCCGCAATCTCTTCCAGGTCAACGTGGAAGAAGGGCGACACCTCTGGGCCATGGTCTATCTCCTCGACGCGCACTTCGGCCGCGACGGGCGCGAGGAGTCGGAAGCGCTGCTCCAGCGCCGGTCGGGTGACGCGGACAAGCCACGCATCCTCGGCGCCTTCAACGAGCCCACCCCGGACTGGCTGTCCTTCTTCATGTTCTGCTTCTTCACCGATCGCGACGGCAAGTACCAGCTGGCCAGCCTCGCGGAGAGCGGCTTCGACCCGCTCTCCCAGACGTGTAGGTTCATGCTGACCGAGGAGGCGCATCACATGTTCGTGGGGGAGGCGGGCATCATGCGCATCGTGCAGCGCGCCTGCGAGCTGATGCGCGAGCACCAGACCGACGATCTCCGGCCGCACGGAGGCATCGATCTGCGCCTGATCCAGAAATACCTCAACTTCCACTGCTCGGTCTCGCTCGATCTCTTCGGCTCGGAGGTCTCCACCAACGCGGCCAACTTCTACACGGCGGGTCTCAAGGGCCGCTTCGAGGAGACCAAGAAGGACGACGATCACCAGCTCAAGGAGGCGACCTACACCGTGACCGGGCTGGAGGGCGAGCGCATCACCGTGCGCGAGGAAGCCGCCCTCGTGTCCCTGAACGAGCGCCTGCGTGACGACTACGTCGCCGACTGCGCCCGCGGGGTGGCGCGCTGGAACGAGGTCATCCGGAAGCACGGGATCGACGTGGAGCTCACGTTGCCCCATCGGGCCTTCCACCGCGCCATCGGCGTCTTCTCCGAGGTCCGGGTGTCCCCGGATGGCCGCGTGATCAGCCAGGCCGAGTGGGATGCCCGGCATGGCGACTGGCTGCCCAACGAGGGCGACAAGGCGTATATCCAGAGCCTGATGCATCCGGTGACGGAGCCGGGGAAGTTCGCCAACTGGATCGCTTCCCCGCCGCGCGGCATCAACGGCCAGCCCATCGATTTCGAATACGTCAGGCTGGGATAGGCGACGCTCATGGCGTCCAAGGCGGTCACATCGCCCAAGCCGGTCACATCAAAGGATCTCGGCCCCACTCTCGGCATGTACTCCCACGGCATGACGGCGCCGGCCGGCGAGATCGTGGTGGTGGCGGGGCAGGTCGGCGTGAATCGCGCGGGCAAGGTCGTAGGCCCCGGAGATGTCGGAGCCCAGACGAAGCAGGCGCTCGACAACGTGCGGGCGGTGCTCCAGGCAGCGGGCTGCGGCATGGGCGACGTAATCCGCTTTCAGACGTTCCTCACCCATGCTGCCGACATCGAAGGCTTCATGCAGGCGCGCCACGAGGTGTTTCCCCGCCACTTCCCCGGCGGCGTATATCCTCCCAACACGCTCCTCATCGTCTCCCGTCTCGTGAAGCCCGAGCTGCTCGTCGAGATCGAGGCCATGGCCGTCAAGCGCACGAAGGCGGCGGCCGCTCGACGCCGTCCGGCCAAAACCCGCACGCGCGCCCCGGCCAGCCGCCGACGCTAGACTCGACGCCCGACGGAGACTCCGACATGGCGATGACGCCCTTCCCGGTACCCGACCGCTTCAACGCCACCTCTTTCTTCGTGGATCGCCATGTCGCCGAAGGGCGGGGCGGCCAGGTTGCCTTCTTCCACGAGGAGGGTGAGCTCACCTTTGCCGGGCTTCAGGAGCTGGTCAATCGGGCCGGCAACGCCCTGCGCGGGCTCGGGGTCGAGCAGGAGCACCGGGTGCTCTGCCTCCTCCTCGACTCTCCGGCCTTTCTCGCCACGTTCTGGGGCGCCATCAAGATCGGCGCGGTGCCCATTCCGACCAACACCATGATGCGTGCCCAGGACTATCTCTACTTCCTCAACGACAGCCGCGCGCGGGTGGCCGTGATCTCCGAGGCGCTCCTCGCCGAAGGGGGGCCTGTGCTCTCCCAGGCGCGCTATCTGAAGCACGTGGTGGTGGTGGGCAAGCCGGGCGCGGGTCAGATCGCCTTCGACTCGTGGCTGGCCAAGGCCTCGTCCTCGCTCGAGGTGGAGGATACCTCGAGGGACGATGCGTGCTTCTGGCTCTACTCGTCAGGGTCCACCGGGTTTCCCAAGGGCGCCGTTCACCTGCAGCGCGACATGGTGGTCTGCTCCGACACCTACGCCCTCCAGGTCCTGGGCATCACCCCGGAGGACAGGACATTCTCGGCGGCGAAACTCTTCTTCGCCTATGGCCTCGGCAACAACATGTACTTTCCCATGCGGGTGGGCGCCCAGGGCGTGCTCTTCCCGCACCGGCCCACGCCGGAGGCCATGTTCGAGGTGATACACCGCCACCGCCCCACCATCTTCTTCGGCGTGCCCACCCTCTACGCGGCCATGCTCCAGGTGAAGGAAGCGGAGAAGCGCTACGACCTGTCCTCGGTCCGGCAATGCGTCTCGGCGGGGGAGGCGCTGCCCGAGGAGATCTTCAAGCGCTGGCGCGAGCGTTTCGGCGTGGAGATCATCGACGGCATCGGGACGACGGAGATCCTGCACATCTTCCTCTCGAACCGGCCGGGGCAATCGCGGCCGGGCTCGACGGGGCTGGTAGTGCCGGGCTACGAGGCGCGTATCGTGGACGACGACGGCCAGCCCGTGGCCTCGGGGGAGATCGGGAACCTGCGCGTGAAGGGCGATTCCATCATGTCGTACTACTGGAACCAGCCGGAGAAGACCAAGGCCGCGCTCTTCGGCGAGTGGATACAGACCGGCGACAAGTACTACCAGGACAAGGATGGCTACTTCTGGTACTGCGGGCGCGCCGACGACATGCTGAAGGTCGGAGGCATCTGGGTGTCGCCGGTGGAGGTCGAGAACACGCTGGTCGGCCATCCCGCCGTGCTCGAGGTGGCCGTGGTGGGCCACGAGGACACGGATCGGCTCGTCAAGCCCAAGGCCTTCGTGGTGCTGAAGGACGGCCAGGCCGCCGTCCCCGCCCTCGAGCAAGAGCTCAAGGGCTTCGTCAAGGACAAGCTCGCTCCCTACAAGTATCCGCGGTGGATCGAGTTCGTTCCCGCCCTCCCCAAGACCGCCACGGGCAAGATCCAGCGCTTCAAGCTGCGATAGCGGGCCCGGCTACCACAGCCCCAGCGGGCTGGGGACGATCAGGGTCGGCCACAGCCCTAAGGTGATGACGAGCACCGTGGCCATCATGGTCGCCAGGTTAGGGAGCAATACCGGCGGCCGCGCTCCTGGGACACGGGCTGGGCTCGAGAGGAGCCAGGCGAACAGCGCGCGCAGGAGCCACCGGTGATCTGGGAGTCTGGGCGTGCCACATTCTCCTACGAGCGAGATTGGCTCCTCGGATGTATTGACCCGGAGAGTGCGGGCTGGTAGTGATGACGGCCATATGCAGAGCGCGGGCGCGCCGACTCCGGATGACGCTGCGGGGCTCCTCGCGAGAATTGCCGAGGGTGACCGGGATGCCTTCGGGCGCTTCTACGATACCTTCGCAGGGCTAGCCCTCGGGCTCATCCGCCGGATTCTTCGCGATCCGGCGGCCTCCGAAGAAGTGCTGCAGGAAGTCTTCTGGCAAATCTGGCAAGAGGCCGCCCGCTACGATCCGCTCCGCGGCAGCCCCGAGGCGTGGCTCGTCATGCGGGCGAAGACGCGAGCAATCGACCGGCTCCGTGCCATACGTAGAAGAGGGAAGACCTTCGTGGCGCCGGTGGACGAGGCGATGGCGAAGACTCCCGAGCAGCCAACGGAGAATCCCGGCGTGGTGGCGGAGAGACGCGGGCTCGTCCGGTCCGCTCTGGACGGCCTGCCCGAGCCGCAGCGCCGTGTGGTAGAGCTGGCCTTCTTCGAGGGCCTCACGCAGTCGGAGATCGCCAGCCGTCTGGGAGAGCCGCTCGGCACCGTGAAGACGCGGGCGCGGCTCGCGCTCGAGCGCCTGAGGAGCCTGATGAAGCGAGAGGGGACGACGCCGGCATGAACCGGGATGAGGTCATCGAGCTGGCCGCGGGCTATGCCCTGGGCGCCCTCGAGATGGAGGATCGCGCGCGCTTCGAGGCCCTGCTCGCCGCGGGGGACGCGGAGGCTCGGGCGGCGCTCCGCGACTTCGAGTCCACGGTGGCGGGTCTCGCCGCAGAGACGGCGGAAGCCGCTCCGCCGGACGTGAAGGCCGCGCTCCTCGCTCGCATCGATGCCGAGGGCCGCTCACGCGGGACCCTGACCCAGATATTGTCGGCGGCCCGGCCCGCTCCGCCCCGCCGCTCGCTCTGGACGGTGGTGGCGGTGGGCGCCATGGCCGCCGCCATCGCCGCCATCGCGGTGGGGCTGGCCGTCTCCACCGTTTACGATCGGCGGATCAGCCAGCTCGCCCGGGAGCAAGCACTGCTCAAGGAAGAGTTCACGCGTCAGGAAGAGCTGGTGACCATTCTCCAGGATCCGGCGACCCGGGTCGTCGCGCTGTCCGGTCTTCCCCCCGCGCCGGAAGCAAAGGCTCGCATGCTGTGGCACGCGACGGCGGGGGGCCTCCTTGTCGCCCAGGGACTGCCACCCGCCCCCGCGGGCAAAGCCTATGAGCTCTGGGCCATCGCCGGCACGGGAGCGCCGGTGCCCGCCGGCGTCTTCGCCGTGGACGCCAGAGGGGTGGGGAGCCTCCGCGTGGCGCCGCTTCGATCCGGAGGGCCACCCGACACCTTCGCGGTGACTCTCGAGCCGGCGGGCGGCGTCGTCGCGCCTACCGGGAGCATGTACCTCGTCGGCAAGCTCTGACCCTCGCTCCTGCCCATCGTCCGGTCTGACTTTTGAGTTAGTATCGCCCGGCGGCGGTTGTGGCATCGCGCCCTGCGGGAGCGCCGCCGTCGAAATCCCCGCGAGAGAGAGGGCGAAGCATCGTACTCGTGCGATCCGGTTCCTCGGGCGACCTAGCGGGGGGTGTCAGCGCAGGAATCCTGACCATACCGCTGAGCATCGGCTATGGGCTCCTTGCCCTCCAGCCGCTCGGCGATGCCTACATCCCCTACGGCATCCTCGCCGGTCTCCTGAGCGCCATCGTCGTGCTCTTCTCCGGCGTCCTCCTGCGCGGCTCTCCAGGCCTCATGTACACGCCTCGGAGCGTGGTGACGCTGGTCATGGCCGCCGTGGTGATCGAAGGCGTGGCCCGAGGACCAGCGGCTGTCGCGGCGCGCGGAGATGTCCAGCGCACGCTCGCCCTCGTCTTCTTCATCGTCCTGGCCACGGGGCTCTTCCAGGCCCTGATCGGTGTCCTGCGACTGGGAAGTCTCATCCGCTACATTCCTTCTCCGGTGATGGCCGGGTTCCAGAATGCCAGCGCCATCCTGATCGTCGTGGCTCAAGTCGATGCGCTGCTCGGCTTTCGGCGTCACGTTCCGGTCCACGACCTCGCCTCCTACCTGACCGTCGCCCAGCCGCTGACGCTCGGGGTCGGTCTCTTCACGGCGGTGATCATGTGGTATGGCCCGCGGCTGACCAAGCGGGTGCCTCCCGTGATCCAGGGCATGCTTGCGGGCAGCGCCGCCTACTACGCCCTCTGCGCTCTGGGTGCCCGGTCTCTCCTGGGACCGGTCGTCGGGCCTCTGCCGGCGGCGTGGCCGTGGCCGAGATACGTGGCGAGCTTCGGCATGCTCGTGGCAGACAGGGAGATCTGGCCGGTGCTCCTCACCCTTGGTGTCGGTGCGCTTGGACTGGCCATCGTGTCCTCGCTGGACGTCCTGCTGTGCGTCCGGGTCATGGACGTGGTGATCGGCAAGCGCTCGAGCGGCAGCCGGGAGCTTACACGCCTCGGGGCGGGGAACATGATCGCGGCGTGCTTTGGCGGAATTCCCAGCGGAGTGAACCTGGGAGCCAGCGTCACCAATTACCGCGCAGGCGGACGGACGCGGCTGGCCATCGCCGTGGCCGCTTCGGTGACCCTGCTCACCATGCTGTTTCTCGCTCCGGTCATTGCCTTGCTGCCTCGCACGGTGATCGCGGGCATGCTCGTGGTGGTCGGCATCCAGCTCTTCGATCCCTGGAGCCTCCACCATCTCGCCCGGATTTTCGGGGGCGGGCGCGCCGAGTGGCGCGTCATGGGCGTAGACCTCCTCGTGGTCGTGCTGGTCGCGGCAAGCATTCTCATCTTCGATCCCGTGGTCGGCGTGGGGGTGGGGGTGGCCCTCGCCGTCCTCTTCTTCCTCGTGCGGATGAGCAAGTCGGTGGTGCGTCGGGCCTATCACGGGGACAGCGTGCGATCGCGGCGGGCACGGGCTCCCGAGCTCATGGAGCGGCTGGCCGAGCAGGGAAGACGGATCATCGTCTTCGAGCTCGAGGGGCCGATCTTCTTCGGCACGGCCGAGGGCCTGGCCGGCCGCGTGGACGCCGCCGGGAAGGCGGGGGCGCGTCAGGTGATTCTCGATCTCAAGCGGGTGAACGAGCTCGACAGTACCGGCGCCCGCATCCTTCTCCAGATCAGTGAAAGTCTCAGAGCCCAGGGCGGTAACCTTCTCCTCAGCCATCCTCACGACAACGCCCTCGTCTCGAGCGTCCTTCGCGACCTGGGTGTGGCCCGAGCGCTGGGCGAAGGCGGCCTGTTCCCGGACACCGACTCCGCTCTCGAGTCGGCGGAGGACCGGGTGCTCCTGGCCGAAGGGGGCGAGGAGGCGCTCGGCGCCGAGGTGGTTGTGGAGCGGCTGAGCGTGCTCGAGGGATTGAGCCAAGCGGAGTGTGCGGTGGTGCGCGCCCTCCTCGTGCGCCGCGCCTTTCCCGCGGGGGAGACCGTAATCAGGGAGGGCAGCGCGGACCGCGACCTTTTCCTGATCTCGCGCGGGACGGCCAGCGTGAGGGTGAGCGGGGCCGGCCGAGGGCGGCCGCGCAGGCTCGCCTCCTTCTCCGCAGGGACGGTGTTCGGCGAGGTGGCCTTGCTCGATCAGCAGCCGCGCTCGGCCACCGTCATCGCCGACGAAGACGTGGTGTGCTACGTGCTTTCCGAAGAGGCGTTTCACCGGCTGGGCCGAGAGCATCCGGCCATCGCCATCAGGCTTCTCACCAATCTGGGGCGCGAGCTGAGCCGACGCATCCGTCGGGCCAACGCCATGATGTCGGAGCTCGAGGGCTGAACACAGGGTCGGCGCGCGCCGATTCGGCCCCGCGCGAATTGACATCCACCGGAGGCGATAGTAAGAACGTGAGGGCAGTAGCGCGTACCTTCACCTGCGGTCAGCTCCGGCGGCGTTGCCGGGAGAAGAAAAGAAAGAAAAGGGGACAGCTCATGGGTGTGACACGAAGAATGTGGGTAGTTGCGATGGCGTTATGCCTGACGCTGGCGTCGCCGGCGCTCGCTCAGCAGCAGTTCAACTGGCAGCAGGCGAAGGGAACCCAGATCAGGGTCCTTCTCAACAAGCATCCGTGGCAAGCGGCGATCGAGCCTCACCTCAAGGAATTCGAGACCCTCACCGGCATCAAGCTGGTGGCCGAGGTGTATCCCGAAGACCAGTTCCGGGCCAAGGTGCTCGTCGAGCTGGCTTCCGCCGCCAGCTCCATGGACGTGTTCATGAGCATGCCCGCCCAGGAAGGCCTCAAGTACACGCGGGCGGGGTGGCTCCAGCCCCTCGACGAGTTCCTGAAGAATCCCGCGCTGACCGCGGCCGACTACAACTGGAACGATTTTCTCGAGAAGTCGCGCGAGGCCATGGTCATCGAGGGCAAGACCGTGGGGCTCCCCATCCAGGTCGAGAACGGCTCTCTCATGTATCGCAAGGACGTCTTCCAGAAGTACAACGTCAAGGTGCCGACCACGCTCGACGAGCTCGAGGCGGCGGCCAAGGCCCTCAACGGCAAGGCCATGACCGACGACGGCCAGCCGGGCTATGGCATCGTGGCCCGCGGCAAGCGG
>DASYQB010000382.1:0-1646 GCA_036005985.1 Candidatus Methylomirabilota bacterium
GCGCCCGCTCCGGCCGCGCCCGCGATGGAAAGCGCGGAGGACGAGCCGCGGGTGCCTGCCGGCGACCTCGGCGAAGGATGGAGCCGCGCGACTACCGAGATTCTCAAGAAAAAGGCGCTCCTGGGCTCTGTCGTCCAGCACGGAGTGCCGCTGCGGCTCGAAGGTGGCGTGCTCACCATCGGGCTCGTGGCCAGTCCGTTTCACCGCGAGATGCTCAACGACCGCGCCAACCGCGACATTATCACCCACGCCGTCCAGCAACACATTCCGGGAGCCCGGAGGGTGGAGATCGCCGCCGAGGCCGCGGCGGCCGGCGGCGCCGTCAATCACCCGGCCGTGCAGGCGGCCGTGGCCATGTTCCAGGGCGAGGTGGTGGCCGTGCGGCCCCGCGCGCCCGAGGAAGGAGAAATCCCGTGAAAGGCTTCGGCAATATCATGAAGGAAGCGCAGAAGCTGCAGCAGCAGATGGAGGCGCTGCAGGCGGAGGTCGGCAAGAAGAAGGTCGACGCCACCTCGGGCGGCGGCATGGTCACCGTCGAGGCCAATGGCAAGCAGGAGATCCTCTCCATCAAGATCGATCGCGAGGTCATCAATCCCGATGACGCGCAGATGCTGGAGGATCTGGTTCTCGCCGCGTGCAACGAGGCGCTGAGGAAGTCCCGCGACATGGTGCAGGCCGAGATGGGCAAGCTCACCGCCGGGCTCAAGATCCCCGGCATGGGAATGTAGCCACTGCAATGACTGAGCGGCGCTCGCTCTCCCCCAGGCACTAAGGTTGGCCTACTACCCCGAGCCGGTGGCCCGGCTCATCGAAGCATTGCAGCGGCTTCCCGGCATCGGGCCCAAGACCGCCCAACGGCTGACCTTCTTCCTGCTCAAGCGTCCTCTCGACGAAGTGCAGACCCTGGCAGAGTCGCTGACGCAGCTCAAGCAGCTCATCGTCCACTGCCATGTGTGCTTCAACGTCACGGAAGAGGATCCCTGCCGCATCTGCAGCGATCCGCGGAGAGACTCGCGTGCGCTGTGCATCGTGGAGGAGCCCAATGATCTGCTCGCCCTCGAGCGCACGGGCGAGTTCCGGGGACGTTACCACGTGCTCCTCGGCGCGCTCTCTCCGCTCGACGGCATCGGCCCCGAGGATCTGCGCGTCCGCGAGCTCCTGACGAGGCTCGAGACGCCGGGCGTGGAGGAGGTCATCCTCGCGACCAATCCAAGCGTGGAAGGCGAGGCCACGGCCATCTACCTCGCCAAGCTGCTGAAGCCCTTCGGCATGCGCATCACCCGGATTGCCCGGGGGCTACCCGTGGGCGGCGACCTGGAATACGCCGACGAGGTCACGCTGTCCAAAGCCCTCGAAGGCCGCCGCGACGTCAGCTAGGCCTTTCCCTCTCCCCTCATGGGGAGAGGGCAGGGTGAGGGGCGGTGTAGGTGAGGGGCGGTGAGGGCGGCGGGCCCGCTTGGCGCCGGGACCGGCCCTGTGATACAAAAGAATTCCTACCGAAACTGCTTTCGGCGTTCCCCGATAGCTCAATGGTAGAGCACCCGGCTGTTAACCGGGGGTTGCTGGTTCGAGTCCAGCTCGGGGAGCCAATTCCCGTATCGTTAGGCCGACCGACGATAAACATTTGCCGCGGCGGCTCGACGAGC
>DASYQB010000383.1:0-6947 GCA_036005985.1 Candidatus Methylomirabilota bacterium
GGCGTCGAGGTTGGAAAGCGGCTCGTCGAGCAGAAGTACGCGAGGCTCCACCACGAGGGCGCGGGCAAGGGCCACCCGCTGCTGTTGCCCGCCGGAGAGCGCGCCCGGCTTGCGCTGCGCGATGCCCGCGGCGTCACCGATCTCCACCAACTCAAGAGCGGCGAGGACCCGCCGACGGATGTCCGCGGCAGCCACGCGCCGGCGCCGCAGACCGTAGGCCACGTTGTCGAAGACGCTCATGTGGGGCCACAGCGCGTAGTTCTGGAACACCATGGCCGTCTCCCGCGCCTGGGGCGGGCGGTTGGTGACGTCGTCACTCGCGAAGAAGATCCGGCCCGCGTCGACGGCGACGAATCCCGCGATGGCCCGGAGCAAGGTGGTCTTCCCGCAGCCCGACGGACCGAGGACGGCCGTCAGCTTGCCCGCGGCGAATTCCAGGCTCACCCCGCGGAGCGCCTCCACCGATCCGAAGCGCTTGGCCACCGCTTCCACGCGGACGGCAATCACGAGAGCCAGCGGCGGGCGCCGCGCGCGCTCCGCGCCGCGCGGATGGCCAGAGTCACCGCCGCCTCGGGTGAGGTGGCGCGGATGACGGGCACGCGGCGTCCTTGAGGCTGGCGGAGGCGCCACGTGCCGAGACCGATCACGGGCCGGCCGATCTTGAGGGCGAGGGCGATCTCGGACAGCGTGCCGTACATGCCGCCCACCGCAATTACCGCGTGGCACGAGCGCACGAGAATGACGTTACGCGCCTGGTCCATGCCGGTGATCACGGGCACGGCGACCCAGCGGTTGGCGTCCTCGCCGCGGAAGCCGGGCAGGATGCCCACCACGAGCCCGCCCGCCTCGGAGGCGCCGCGTGAGGCCGCTTCCATCACGCCGCCGCGCCCGCCCGAGAAGAGGACGGCGCCCGCGCGGGCCACCGCCGCCCCCACCCGCCGCGCGAGAGCGGCCGTGCGCTTCGAGCAGGTTCCCTCGCCGATGACGCCGATGCGGAGCGCGGCGGGCATCTGCGGATGCTAGGCCCGCCGGCCGAGCCAAGTCAACCATCGGAGGGCGCGAAGAGACCACGATGGCGCGCCGCCACCCTCGGGGGCGACGGCGCGGGAGGCTCAGGACTTCGGGGTGATGACGAAGCGGAGGCGCGCCTCGGGCTTGTCGTAGCGCACGAAGGCGTCCTGGACTTCCTGGGCGGTGAAGCGCTGGTACTGGGCCTGGGCCGCGAGCACGTCGTCGAGGTTCAGGCCGCGATAGTCGAGCGTGGAGAGGCGGCCAACCCAGAAGCTGGGCGTCTTCAGGATCTCGTCGAGAAGGTTGTCCGTCTGCTTCTTGGCCACCGTGAGCTCCTCGGCCGTCGGTCCGTCCTTGGAAAACTCCGCGTACATGTCCTCGAGGGCCGCCACCAGCTTCGGCGCCTTGTCTGGATCGGTGGGGGCAAACGCCGCGAAGAGCCCGAAGCCAGGATAGACCACGGCCGGCTCGGAGGAGGCGTCGATGCTGTACACGAGCTGTCGCTCCTCGCGGATGATCTTGGTCATGCGGGTGCTGAGGACGCGGGCAGCCAGATTGAGCAGCCGCGTGTCGCGCACATTGCTCAGGTCGGTGCCGAAGAAGCCCGCGAAGACCGCGGCCTGGGGCGTCAGCACCTCCACCGACTCCGAGAGATTGATCGGGCCCTGCGGCTTGGCGATGGTGCGGAGATTGGCCAGCGTCTTGTCGCCGATGCGCGGCCGGGCAGGCAGCGAGCCCACGTATCTCGCCACCAGCCGCGTGGCCGTCTCGCGGTCCACGTCACCGACCACCGCCACCTCGATGGGGGCATCGGTGATGAGGCGCTTGAGCCAGGCCTGAGCGGCCGGCCGCGTGAGAGCGCGCACCTGCTCGGGGGTGAGGGTCTTGGGCCTCCATTCCCCTGCCGGGTAGATGGCGTCCGCGCTCCGGTCCACGAGAACCTGCATGGGCCGGGTCTTCCGCTGGATGAGCCGCTGCAGCTCCGCATCCTTCCACTGGTCGAGGGCGGGCCCCTCGACGACCGGATCGGTGAGGAGGAGATAGGCGAGCTGCATGCCGCGCTCGAGCTCCACGGGATCGCCGGACACGGTGAGGGACAGCGAGTCTCCCGTCGCTCCGCTTCGCACGCGCACCTTGGACCCCGTCATCAGGTCCCGGATCTGCGTGCTCGTGAGCTTGCTCGTGGCCGGCCGCTCCCACGCGCGCAGGGCGGCTTCGGTGATACCGCGATTCGCCGCCGTCTCCTGGATGGGCCCTCCGGCGAGGGTGATGGCGATGGTCGCCTCGTTCTTGCGCTGGTCCATGGCCCGGTGGTGAACGCGCACGCCGTTGTCCAGCCACATCGAGGTGACGCCGCTGGCCGGGTGGGGCACCGTCTCGACCACCGTGCCGCCCTTGGGCAGCGTGGGAAGGAGCTTGGTCGCCCGCGCCACGTCGAGCGGACGACCGGGCTTCACGTTCACCGCGGCCCGGCCGAGAGCCAGGAACTCCGCATCGCTGGGCGGGGCGTCGCCGGCCGGAAGCTCGGCGATGAACATGGTCCGGCTCGGATCGAAATTCACGCGGAAGGCCTCGGAGACCTCGCGGACGGTGATCCCCGGGATCAGGCGCTGATAGAGCGCGAGGGTCTGGGCGGCCGACATGGGGCGGCTCCCCCGCGTGACGTCGCCGTTGAGCTGGCGCAACACCTCCCGCGCCGTGCGCGTTGCCTCCCGGCGCACCCCTTCCTCCGCGTCGGCGATGAGAGCGATGCGTGCGTCGTGGAGCTCGCGCTCGTTGAAGCCGTACAGGCGGGCCCGCTGCAGCTCGGTGCCGAGCTGCTTGAGCATGGCGCGCCACGTCCCCGGCCGGCCCGAGGCCTCGACGGTGAACATGCGCAAGGTTCCCGCCCATTCCTGGATCGAGGCGTCCGCGTCGAGGAAGGCGGCCCGGCCCGCCGCGATCTCCGCGCTCATGCGGCGCTTGAACGCCCACGTGCCGATGCTCTCCACCAGCTCACGCCGCTTCTGGGCCACGGTGAGGGCGGGCCCGAGGGGCGGCTCGAGCCGCGCCATGGACACTTCGGAGCGGGTCAGCTCAGGGTCGGTCACCACGATGGCCCGCTGGCCCACGGTGGGCTTCACCCCCACGTCGCGCGGGGTGGGCTTGGGCACGGCGGGTCCGGCCCCGAACTCCTTCTCGATGACCTCGGCGACCATGGCGGGATCCGTGTCACCGACCACGAGCACGGTCATGTTGCTCGGCACGTACCAGCGCGTGTAGTACTCGCGAAAGTCGTCGGGCATCACCGACTTGATGGTGGGCTCGATGCCGATGGGAAGGCGCCGGCCGAGGGTGGACTCGGGAGCGAGCCGCTCGAAGATCTGGTCCTGCACCCGCTGCTGGGCGCTCGAGCGGGAGCGCTTCTCCTCCAGGATGATCTGGCGCTCGCTCTCGACCTCGGCGGGAAACAGGCTCATGCGCAGGGCGACATCGGACACGTACAGCATGCCCTTCTCCAGGCTTTCGCGGCTTCCGCTGGGCAGGGTGAGCTGGTAGGTCGTCTGGTCGAAGCCCGTGAAGGCATTCTGATCCCGGCCGAACGAGAGACCGAGCGACTGGAAGAAGGGAATGACCGAGCCGGGAGGAAAGTTGGCCGTCCCGTTGAACGCCATGTGCTCGAGATAGTGGGCGAGGCCCCGCGTGGACTCCGTCTCGTTGAAGGAGCCGGTGTGGACGTGGAGCCAGATGCTCGCCCGCCCCTCGGGGTTCTTGTGTTGCCGGATGATGTAGTTGAGCCCGTTGGGCAGCGTGCCCACGACGAGGGCAGGGTCGATGGGCACCTTTTCGTCTTGGGGAGAAGCGGGGGGGGAGGCGGCCCGCGCCGGGGCCAGCGAGGTCAGGAGCAACACAGCCGTCATCAGCGGGACCAGGAACGCTCGCATGCCACACCCTCCAGGGACGGAATTGGACTCAGGGCTCACTTCGATCGGCGGCTACTCCCGACGCCTCATAGTATCGCTGGATCTCCAAAAGCGCCCGGTCGAGTTGGTGGTGGCTCAGGGTGACCGCGTCGAGGAGCGCTTTGAACTCCGCCTCCTCGCCTCCCAGCTCCTCGCGATGGGCGAGCTCCTGCTGCGCGCGCCGATAGCGCCGCGCGGCCTCTTCCACGTCCCGCAGGAGCTCCCACTCGCGCTCCGGGGCAACCATCTGGGGCATGTCCGAGCGAGGCTTCCTTCTCGGTGAGCCCTGCATCCGGGCCGCCCCGGCCTTCACGCTGGCGAGCGCGCGGCCCAGGTGCACGGGCATGGCGGAGAGCCTCGTCTTCTTTCCGAGCAGGCTGCACATACCTTTCTCTCCCTCTCAGTCACGACACGTCGGACTGACGGTACCTCCACGACATGAGAGGGCTATGAGAGAAGCATGAGAAGGGTCATAGGATCAGCCCCGCGCGAGCTTTGAGGTAGAATTGCCCGGCGGCTCAGACCTTTCGGGGAGGATTTCCATGCAGACTCGTCGTGACTTGCTCAAGCGTGCGGGGGCCGCTGCCGTCTTCGCCGCCGTGGCGCCCGGGACTTCCGCCCATGCCCAGGCGCGCAAGCCAACCTTGAACATCGCGTTCCCCTCCCCGCCCGAGACCATCGATCCGCATCAGCTCCGCTCCGTGCTGAGCGGCTCGATCATCAACCTGATGGGCGAGGGCTTGATGACGCGCGACCCCGTGACCATGGAGATCAAGCCGCTCCTCGCCGAGTCATGGCGGAACCTCAACCCCAACACGTGGGAGATCAAGCTGCGCCGGGGGGTGAAGTTCAGCAACGGGGAAGACTTCACAGGCGAGTCGGTCAAGTTCACGATCGAGCGCGCCATCACCTCCAAGCTCAATACGCTGGCCAAGCTGACCTGGCCGCCGTCCTTCGGGCAGGAGGTGACGGTGGTCGATCCGTATACCGTGCGCATCACCACCAAGGTTCCCGATCCGATGGTGCCCGCACGACTCGCCGCGGAGTCGATGAACATGGCCCCCGCCAAGGGCTTGGCGGAATACAAGGAGAAGTTCGTCACCGATCGCTTCATCGGCACCGGCCCCTTTCGTCTCGTGGAGATCGTGGGCACGGACCGCGTAGTCCTCGAGGCAAATCCCGGCTACTGGGGAGCCAAGCCGCCGTCGCAGCGCATCGTGTGGCAGGTCATCCCCGATCCGGCCACGCGGGTGGCCGCGCTCCAGCGCGGCGACGTCGACGTGATGCTGAACCTCCCTCTTCCCCTCGCGCCCACCGTGGAGGGCGATCAGAACCTCCGCGTGTACGCCGAGCTGTCCTCGCTCACCCATGGGCTCCTCCTCAATGCGCGCGAGTCGGCGCCCCTCAAGGACCGGCGGGTGCGCCAGGCCCTCAACATGGCGGTGGACCGCCAGGCCATCATCAAGAATCTCTTCAACGGACGCGGGCAGATCCTCAACACCGTCACCGGCCGCAACGTGACGAACACCTTCGACCCCGGCCCCTACCCGTACGACCCGGCCAAGGCCAAGCAGCTCCTCGCCGAGGCAGGATACGCGAGCGGCCTCGAGATCCAGCTCTGGCAGTCCATCGGGCGCTGGACGCTTGCCGAGGAGACGGTGCAGGTCATCGCGGGCTACTGGGACAAGGTGGGCATCAAGACCAAGCTCCAGGTGCTCGAGTGGGCGGAATACAACAAGCGCTCGGCCGCTTCCCAGTTCAAGGACGCGTTTTACTACGCCTTCATCAACGGCACGTGGGACGCGTCGTACACCGTGCAGCGCTTCAAGCCCGACTTCGCGTCTTTCCGGTACTTCGACGCCTCGGGCGATCTGCTCAAGGCCATCCGCGACTACGAGCAGACCTTCGACGCCAAGAAGCGCAAGGAGCTGGCCGCCCAAGCTCTCAAGGGACTTCACGACGAAGCGGTGTGGGTGTTCCTCTGGCAGCTCGAGCAGCTCACCGGGGTGTCGAAGAAGGTGAAGGGCTTCAAGATCCGCGCCGACGACTTCGTCTGGGTGCGCGACGCCTACGTGGAGGCCTGAGGCGCTTCCGTTCCTCTTCCGCCGCCTCGGCCAGGCTGCCATCGTCGGCCTCGGCGTGTCCGTGGTGGTCTTCGCCCTCGTCCATCTCTCGGGCGATCCCGTGCTCCTCATGGTCTCGCCCGATGCCCCGCCTGACGTGGTGACCACGACCCGGCACGCTCTCGGCTTTGACCGCCCCCTTTACGAGCAGTTCGCCCGCTATCTCGGAAACGCGGCCCACGGCAACCTCGGCCTCTCTCTCCGCATGAACCGGCCGGTCACCACCCTCATCGTGGAGCGTCTCCCCGCCACCCTTGAGCTGACCCTGGCCGCTCTCCTCATCGCGGTGGTGGTGGCCATTCCCGCGGGCATCGTGTCGGCGGTGAAGCGCGGCACGGTGGTGGACCGCCTGGCCATGGCCGGCGCGGTGGCGGGCCAGGCCGTGCCGATCTTCTGGCTCGCCCTCCTCCTTATCGCGTTCTTCGGGGTGCGCCTCCGCTGGTTGCCCGTCTACGGTAGCGGCTCGTTCGCCCACTTCGTGCTGCCCTCGGTGAGCCTCTCCACCATCATCATGGGACGGCTGGCCAGACTGGTGCGCTCGAGCATGCTCGAGGTGCTGGGACAGGACTACGTGCGCACCGCCCGCGCCAAGGGTCTGGGCGAGTCGCGGGTGCTCGTCGTCCACGCCCTCAAGAACGCGTCCATTCCCATCGTCACCCTGCTCGGGCTGCAGTTCGCCCAGCTCCTGGGCGGGGCGGTGGTGACGGAGACTATCTTCGCCTGGCCCGGCATCGGCCGGCTCGTGGTGGAAGCGATTTTCAACCGCGACTTCCCCGTGGTGCAGGGCGTGGTGCTGGTGGTCTCCCTCATCTTCGTGGCCGTCAATGTCCTCGTCGATCTCTGCTATGCCGTGCTCGACCCGCGCATCCGC
>DASYQB010000384.1:0-6274 GCA_036005985.1 Candidatus Methylomirabilota bacterium
GTCGTAGAGAGAGAACTTCTGGGACATGTACCCGATCACGGACTTGATGCGCTCGGGGTCACGGGTGAGATCGATGCCGAGCACGGTGCCCCCGCCCTCGCTCGGCTCGAGGATCCCGCACAGCATGCGGAGGGTGGTGGATTTCCCTGCCCCGTTGGGCCCGAGAAAGCCATAGAGCTCACCGGCGCGGACGTGGAGATTCAGGTGGTCGACGGCGACGCGCTTGCCGAACCGGCGGGTGAGCTCCCGCGTCTCGACCGCGTACGGCTCATCCGACATCGGCGTCGGCGGGCAGTCCGGGCTTGAGTATCCCCTCCGGGTTGTCGATCTGGATCTTGATGCGGAAGACGAGGTTGACCCGCTCCTTCTTGGTCTGCACGTTGCGCGGGGTGTACTCGGCCTCCGAGCCGATCTCGATCAGGCGGCCCGCGAAGACGCGATTCGGAAAGGCGTCGACGCGGAGGGTCGCGGTGTCGCCCACCTTGAGCCGCCCTACCTCCGTCTCCGGCACGTAGGCGCGCAGCCACACGTCCTTCGGGTTCACCAGGGTGAGAATGGGTACCCCGGGATTGGCCGTCTCCCCCGCTTCCAGGTTCTTCCGGAGCACCACTCCGTCGATGGGCGAGATCACCTGCGTCTCGCGGAGGCGGCTCTGCGCCTGGGCCAGCGCCGACTCGGCCTGGGTCACCTGCCAGCGGGCGGCGTCGATCTGATCGGGGCGGGAGCCCTCGAGAATGAGGCCGAGCTTCTCCCGCGCGCTCCGCTCCAGCGCCCGCGCCACCTCATAGGCCTGCCGGGCACGGTCGACGTCCTGGGCCGCGATGAGGTTCTGCTTGAAGAGCTGGTCGTTCCGCTGGAACTCGCGCTCGGTTATACCCCGCGTCGCCTCCGCGCTCGACACGGCGGCCCGCGCGTCCTCGATCTCCTGCTGGCGTGCCCCCTTCTGGAAATCGCGCAGGGTCGCCTCGGCCGAGCGGAGGGCCGCCTCCTGGCGCTTCACGTCGGCCGCCAGCTCCGAGTCATCGAGGCGCACGAGGACCTGCCCCCGCGACACCTTGTCCCCTTCCTTGACGAGCCGCTCGAGAATACGCCCGGTGATCTTCACGCTCACGTCGACCTGGGTCGCCTCGATGGTGCCCGTGACGGACACGGGCGTCGGGGTTCCGCCGCTCAGGTGGCGTCCGGCCCACGCCGCGGCCACGGAGAGGGCAGCGATCACGAGGAGGGTGAGAACGCCCCGGCTCCAGCCAAGGCGCATCGCGCTCACTGGCCCGCGGCGGCGGGCGGGGCGCCGGGGAGCAGGGTGCCCACGGTGCGGCCCTGAGCCTGGAAATAGGTCCGCGCGACACGCTGCAGGTCCGCCGCGGTGACCTTTCGAATCATGGGCACGAAGGTCTCGCTGTTCCGCCACGAGCCGGTCAGCTCGAAGCGGGCCAGGCTGGCCGCCCGCGAATAGATCGAGTCCTGCCGCCACACGAAGGCGGCCTCGATCTGGTTCTTCGCGCGCTCCAGCTCCTCGTCCGGAACGGGCTCGTTCTGCGCGCGCACGATCTCGTCCATGATGGCCTGCTCGAGCGCGGCCGGCGTCTGCCCAGGCAGCGGCGTGCCCGAGAACCAGAAGAGATTGGGATCGTGGGAGAAATAGCTATAGTCGCCCCCCACGCTGAGGGCGATCCGCCGCTCGTAGACGAGCCGTCGGTAGAGTCGGGAGGCGCGCCCTTCCTGGAGGATGGTGGAGAGGAGCTCGAGGGCGGGCGCGTCCGGGGACGCGTAGTTGGGAACGTGGTAGCCGATGTAGACGATGGGCGCACGCGCGTCGGGCTTGTAGAGCTGGACGCGGCGCTCCCCGAGCTGCGGCGGCTCCACCGCGTCCATGGGCGGCGGGGCGGGGCCGCGGGGGACGCTCCCGAAGGCCTCGCGCACGCGGGCGAGCACCCGGGACGTCTCCACGTCTCCCGCCACCACGAGGAGGGCGTTGTTCGGAAGGTAGTAGCGATTGTAAAAGGCACGAAGCTCGGTGGGATTGATGCGCAGGATATCGCTCATCCAGCCGATGATCGGCCAGCCGTAGGGATGCGCCTTGTAGGCGGCGGCGAGAAACTCCTCGGAGAGATAGCCGTCCGGGTCATCCTCGGTGCGGGTGCGGCGCTCCTCGGCCACCACCTGCCGCTCCGAGTCGATCTCATTCGGATCGAGAAGCAGGTTGCGCATGCGGTCGGCTTCGAGGCCGAGGATGAAGCTCACGCGGTCGGCGGCGATGTTGACGTAATAGGACGTGACGTCCTGGGTGGTGAACGCGTTGTCCTGCCCACCGTTCTCCTCGACCGTCTGCGAGAACACTCCCTTGCCATGGGCGGGCGTTCCCTTGAACATCATGTGCTCGAGGAAGTGGGCGAGTCCGGTGGCCCCGGGAATCTCGTTGCGCGAGCCGACCTTGTACCAGGTCTGAATCGTCGCGATGGGGCTGCGGTGGTCCTCGACGACGAGGACGCGGAGGCCATTGTCGAGCGTGATCTCGGTCACCCTCTCCGGGGCGGCCTGCGCGCCGGCCGTTCCCAGCAGCATCAGGGCAAGGGAACATCCCAGGAGGGCGCGCCGAAGGGGCATGAGCCGAGTATCCTACGGGCCCTTGCCTCCGGCAACTTTGGCGCGGACGGCGCCCGAACCCGAACATGGAGGTGTCACGTGGTCCTCGTCTATCTCACTCTCGCCGCGATCCTCGAAGTTTCGGGAGACTTCCTGATGCGCGTGGGTCTCGGAGGGCGCCGCTGGGGACTGGTTGCCGGCGCGCTGCTTCTCGCCGGTTACGGCCTCCTCGTCAATCAACCGTCGTGGGCCTTCGGTCGCACCCTCGGTCTCTACATCGCGGTCTTCTTCGTGACGAGCCAGCTCGTCGCCTTCCTCGCCACGGGCGAGCGCCCATCACCGGCCCTCTGGCTGGGCGGGGTGCTCATCGTGGCCGGCGGCCTCGTGATACACGCCGGACGTCCCTAGCAGACAGGCGAGCGGCGAGCGAGAACACCCGCCGGAGCATGGGCCGCGTCAGCTTTCCCGTGAAGGTGTTCTGCTGGCTCGGGTGGAAGCTACCCAGCAGCACCGTGCCGTCGGGCATGGCTGCGCGAGCGGCATGGCCGAAGCGCGGAAGCGGGCGCGGCAGAGGCAGGCCGGCGGCCCGGCGCGCCCGCAGAAAGGCATCCCAGCCGATCTTGCCCAGCGCAACGACCACGCGGACGTCCGTCAGGAGCGCGAGCTCTTCGAGGAGGTAGGGCTGGCATCGGCGCATCTCGATGGGCCTGGGCTTGTTGGCGGGAGGCGCGCAGCGGAGCGCGGCCGTGATATAGGCGCCGGTGAGGCGGAGGCCGTCGCCCGCGTGGACCGACCTCGGCTGATTGGCGAGACCAGCCTCGTAGAGCGCGCGAAAGAGCCAGTCCCCGCTTCGGTCGCCCGTGAACATCCGTCCCGTGCGGTTGCCACCGTGAGCGGCCGGGGCCAGGCCCACGATGAGCACGCGTGCCCGTGGATCTCCGAAGCCCGGGAGCGGCCGCGCCCAGTACTCCTCGCCGCGATGGCGACGCGGGGGGTCGGCGGCCGATGCTTCGCGATGCTTCACGAGGCGCGGGCAGAGCCGACAAGACGTGATGCGGAGGGCGAGCTCGCCGAGCTTTCCGTTGTCCTCTTGGCCGACTTCGCGGACAATCACGCCATGATGCTAGCCGCGAGGACCTCACCATGACAAGCCGCGTGCCTGCGCTCCTCATCCACGGGGGAGCGGGCGCCGATCCCGCCCTCGGACGCGAGGAGCTGCGTCAGGGTATCCGCGATGCCGTGGGCGCGGGGTGGATCCGACTGCAGGACGGGGGCAGCGCCGTCGATGCCGTCGAGGCCGCGGTGTGCGCCATGGAGGACAATCCGCGCTTCAACGCGGGCCGGGGCTCCGTCCTCACCACCGACGGCACGGTGGAGATGGACGCCTCGATCATGGAGGGGGACACCCTCGGCAACGGCGCGGTCGCCTGCGTCACCAACATGCGACATCCGATCACCTTGGCCCGCCGCATCCTCGACACCGACCGTCATTCGTTTTACGTGGCGGAAGGCGCCATGACCCGCGCTCGCGCGCTGGGTATTCCCTTCTGCGACGCGGACGAGCTGATCACCGACGAGCAGCGCAGACGGCTCGAGAGCGTCATCGGCGGCACGGTGGGCGCGGTGGCCCTGGACCGGCGCGGCCTCATCGCCGCCGCCACCTCCACCGGCGGCATGGCGGGAAAGCCACCGGGCCGCGTGGGCGATTCGCCCCTCATCGGCTGCGGCACCTACGCCGAGAGCACGTCGGGCGGCGTGTCGTGCACCGGCGACGGCGAGGCCTTCATCCGCACGGTGCTGGCGCGGCGGACCGTGGATATCCTCAAGGTGGCGGGTGATCCCATGCATGCCTGCCAGATCGCCATGGACATTCTCCTCGAGGAAGGGCGCGGTGGGGGCGGCCTCATCTGCATCGACTGGAAGGGCCGACTTGGCTGGGCTCATTCGACACCGCTCATGCCGGTGGGCTTCATCACGCCGGGCCACGACCTGCCCGCCCTCACGTTTTGAGCGACTCCGTCACCTTCGACGATGTCCGCGGCGCCGCCACTCGGCTCAAGGGTCTGATCGCGACCACTCCCTGCCCCTATTCGGAGACACTCTCTCGGCTGACGGGCTCGCGCGTCTTCGTGAAGCTCGAGAACCTGCAGATGACGGGCTCCTTCAAGGAGCGCGGCGCTGCCAATGTTCTGCTCATGCTCAGTGAGGACGAGCGGCGGCGAGGAGTGGTGGCGGCCAGCGCGGGCAACCACGGGCTCGCGGTGGCCTTCCACGCCGCGCGCCTCGGCATCGCGTCGGTCATCGTGATGCCGGAATGGGCGCCCCTGACCAAGGTGGTGGCGGCGCGGGGCCACGGCGCCGAGGTCGTCCTCCACGGCGACAACTACGACGCCGCCTATGCGCGGGCGCGCGAGATCGAGGCGGAGCGCGGCCTCGTCTTCATTCATCCCTTCGACGACCCGCGCGTCATCGCCGGCCAGGGCACCATCGCGCTGGAGCTGGTCGACCAGGTCCCCGACGTCGAGGCGGTGCTCGTTCCCGTGGGAGGCGGTGGGCTGGTGGGAGGCATCGCGGTGGCGCTCAAAACGCTCAAGCCCGGCACGCGTGTCATCGGCGTCCAGAGCGAGGAGGTGCCGGGCATGCGGGCCGCGCTCGACGCGGGAGAGCGCGTCACCGTACCCGGCGCGCCTACCATCGCCGACGGCATCTCCGTGCGCCGCGTGGGCGAGCACACCCTGGCTCTCGCCCGGCGTTACGTGGACGACGTGGTGACGGTGAGTGAGGAGGAGATCGCCAACGCCATCCTGCTCCTCCTGGAGATCGAGAAGACGGTGGTGGAAGGCGCAGGGGCGGTGGCCCTCGCCGCGCTGATCAACAAGCGGGTAGCCCTCGAGGGCAAGACGGTGGCGCTCGTCCTCGGCGGCGGCAACATCGACGTGAACCTGATCGCGCGCATCATCGAGCGAGGGTTGGTGAAGGACGGGCGCATCGTGCGGCTGGCCGTGCTCCTGCGCGACCGGCCGGGTTCCCTCGCGCGGCTCTCCGAGGTGGTGGCGGAGACGCGCGCCAACGTCCTCCACATCGGCCACGACCGTGCCTTCTCGCGGGCGCGGCTCGGCGAGACGGAGGTCGAGCTCACTCTCGAGACGTCCGGCCGCGATCACATCAACGCGATCCTCCGTCACCTAGTCGCTGCCGGTTATACGGTGGAGGAAGTGCTGCATCGGTAGCGAGGTGGTGGCGGCGGCGCTGGCGCTTGGTCGCTTCACGGGCGGGGCTGGGGGGAGTTCCTTCCCTAGGCCACGCTGAGTCGCAGTCGCCGTGGGCACTCGGGCCCGCCACGAGATGTTGGCTGGCGGCGTTGAGAAGCTCCCCAGAAGACACGGGCCTAGGGAGGGAACTCCCCCCAACCCCACCCTCCACCCTGTTGCACCGACCTCGGTACCAACCTCGCGTACCAATTTACGCTGCCGCATCTACTGAAGCGGCCGCGGACCTATGAAGTGGGGACAGACCTACGCGGACCCCTTACATTGGTTGCGCTTGCACCTTGGATGTGAAGTGTTCGCGAATCTCGCCCCGGGCGGAGCCAGGTAGGGGTGGGGGCACGCTCCGCAGGCCCGTGTCTTCTGGGGAGCTTCTCAACGCCACCAGGCAACATCTCGTGGCGGGCTCGAGTGGCCACGGC
>DASYQB010000385.1:0-3366 GCA_036005985.1 Candidatus Methylomirabilota bacterium
CGGCCGCCGAGAGCGAGGCCGATCTCGAGCTGACGCTGCTCGCCGTGGGACAGGTTTCGCACCCTGGCGTCGGCGACCCCGGCGAGCCCCACCGAGTCCAGGGTGGCCCGGGCGCGGGCCTGGAGATCGCCGAAGGCTGTCGCCGGCCGGAGCATGGCGAAGCGGCTCGATGTGTGAGCCTGGATGGCGAGGAGGGCATTTTCCAGCACCGTCAGATCGGCGAAGAGGTTGGTGATCTGAAACGTGCGGGCGAGGCCTTGGGCGGCGCGGTGATGGGCGGAGGCGCCCGTCACGTCGCGGCCGAAGAACGTGATCCGGCCCGAGCTGACAGGCAAGGCGCCCGCGATGAGATTGAACAGCGTGGTCTTCCCCGCTCCGTTGGGGCCGATCAGCGCGCGACGCTCTCCCGGCTGCACCTCGAGGCCAACGCCATCCACGGCGCATAGACCGCCAAAGTGCTTGGTCACCCCCTCCAGCCTCAGCGCCAGCATGATTTGCTATCCCTCGCCCCCGGAGGGGGAGAGGGTAGGGTGAGGGGGAGCGCATCACTCGCGTTCACGGCATCCCTCGCCCCCGGAGGGGGAGAGCGCATGCGGCGCCGCCACAAAATCTCCCCTCACCCCTGCCCTCTCCCCCGAGGGGAGAGGGTGTCGGGCGCTAGCAGTGTTTGCATGGGGGATAATCGCGTGTGTAGAGGGGCTGCTTCAGGAACTCGTCGGGATTGTATTTCCAGAACTGGCTCACCGTGGGATAGGTGAAGATCACGGAGTTCTGGAGCTGGCCCCCTACCCGCTCCACCTTGCGCACGTAGATGTTCTGCACGGGATTGCCCCACTTGTCGATGACCACCGGTCCGCGCGGGAAATCCTTGAGCTCCACCTTCTTGAGAGCGGCGAGGAAGGCCTCGCGGTCCTCGACCTTGCCGTTGATCGCCTTGATGGCCTCCACGATCCACCGCATGTTCGTGTAGCAGGTCTCCGCGTAATACGAGGGGACCTTGCCCGCCTTGGCCTCGAAGGCCTTCGCATACTTCTTGTTGGCGGGATTGTCGAGGGCGGCCGAGTAGTGAAGAGCGGTGTAGACGCCGAGGGCCTCGTCGCCCATCTGCGGGAGCACCGATTCATCGGTGAGCGTCCCGTTGCCGATGAGAGGGATCTTCGCCTTGAGCCCCGCCTCCGCGTACTGCTTCACGAACTGCAACGAACCCCGCCCGAAGAAGACGGCGAAGACGGCATCGGCGTCGGGCTTGATCTGGGCGATGAAGGGAGAGAAGTCGGTGGTGTTGAGCGGCGTCCAGATCTTCTGGATCACCTGACCGCCCTGCTCCTCGAAGGTGCGCTGGAAGCCCCCGACCGTTTCCCAGCCGAAGGCGTAGTCGAAGCCCACCGTGGCCACCTTCTTGTACTTGAGATTCTTGGCGACCCACTCGCCGAAGGGCTGCATAGACTGGCTGCTGTTCCAGCCCGTGCGCACCACCCACTTCGCGGGCTTGCGCTGGGTCAGGTCGTCGGAGGACATCACCGGATAGGTGGTGGGAATCTTCGCGGCGTCAGCGAAGGGATGGAGCGCGTAGCCGGTGGAGGCGAGAAGCCCGCCAGTGAGAATGGCCACGTGGTCCTGGTCCACCAGCTTGCGCGCTTTGGTCAGCGCGGTGGCCGTCACTCCCTCGGTGTCCTCCACGATGAGCTCGATCTTCCGTCCCGCCACCTGGCGATTGATCTCGTCCAGATAGAGCTCGGTACCCGCCAGCATGTCCTTGCCGAGCGCGGAGGCGGCACCGGTGAGCGGCACGAGAAGCCCGATCTTGATGGGGCCGGTCTGGGCGAGGGCGGAACTGGGAGCGACGCCGGCGAGGAGGAAGACGGCCATCGCTATCAACGGCATGACGCGAGCAAGCATGGAGCCTCCAGTTCTCAGCGCCGTTGGCGGCGAAACGCGCCGACGACACCATGCGGGGCGAAGAGGATGACGCCGATGTAGACGGCGCCCAGGATGAGGAGCCAGCGCTTGGTGTACACGCTCACGAAGTTCTTGAGGAACACGATGATGCCGGCGCCGAGGGCGGGCCCGATCAGGGTGCCGGGGCCGCCCAGCGCGGTCATGAGGAGCGCTTCCACCGACGTCACGAGCTGAACGTCGGTGGGGCCGACGAAGCCGTTGTAGTAGGCCCACAGCACGCCCGCCACTCCCGCGAAGACCCCCGCGATAACGAAGGCGAGATACTTGTGGAGCCACACGTTGTAGCCGAGGGCCTCCATGCGCGACTCACTGCCCCGAATCCCCTTGAGGCCGAGCCCGAAAGGGGACATCACGAGCAGCCCCAGGAGCGTCCACGACACGGCCGCGGTCACGAGGGCGAAGTAGAAGAACGGCAGGGGCGCGCTCAGGCTCAGGGCGCCCAGCTCGGGTCGCGGCACCCCGGATACGCCGTTGTCTCCCTTGGTCAGCGACACCCACCGGAAGGCAAGCCCCCAGACGACCATGCCAAGGGCGAGCGTGATCATGAGGAAATATGTGCCGCGGGCACGGATGGCCACGACGCCGAACACCGCCGCCGTCACCGCGGCCAGCGCGATGCCGGTGGCTGCGCAGCCGAGGAGTCCCACCTGCCGCTCGGTGGCGAGGAGGGCGACGGCATAGGCGGCGACGCCGAAGTATGCCGCCTGGCCGAGTGACGGCAGTCCCGTGTAGCCGAGGAGCACGTCGAGGCTCATGGCGAGGATGCCGAAGATGAGCGCCTGGGTGATGAGAGTGAGCGGGTAGGCGGGCAGCACCGGCCCGAGGGCGGCCAGCGCGCCAATGACGAGGACGGCGGCGAGAGCGCGCCGTCGGATCACGCGTGCGCGCGCGCCGAGGGCATCAGGCCCGACCGAAGAGCCCGGTGGGGCGGATGGCGAGGATGAGCGCCATGGGCGCGAACAGCGTGAAGTAGGCGAGCTCGGGGAAGAGCGCCTTCCCGAAATTGTCGAGGAGGCCCACGAGCAGGCTGCCTGCCATCGCCCCGGGCAGGCTACCGAGCCCGCCCACGATGACCACCACGAAGGCGTAGGGCAGCACTTCGAAGTCGGCCCCTGGATAGACGCCGAGGAAGCCCGCGCCGATGACTCCGCCGAGAGCGGCAAGGGCGGCGCCCAGGCCGAAGACGGCCAGCGAGATGCGCGGGACGTTGATCCCCACGCCCTGGGCCATCTCGCCGTCGTCGACGGCGGCGCGAATCATGGCGCCCGCCCGCGTGCGGTCCAGCAAGAGCCAGAGTCCCAGCCCCACCGCGACGGCCACGCCCACGATGAAGATGCGATAGATGGGAAAGACGGCGCCCCCCACGCGCAGCCCGCCCGAGAGCGCGGCGGGCACGGGCAGGTTGTA
>DASYQB010000386.1:0-2929 GCA_036005985.1 Candidatus Methylomirabilota bacterium
CTTTCCGCCGGGATCGGGCCCTTCGTGGAGGCCCAGCGCATGGCCGTCCTGGCCGCCGCCGATGACCACGGGCGCCTTTGGACGTCACTGGTCATGGGAAAGCCGGGATTCATCACCGCGCCGGACGAGCACACCCTGAGCCTGGCCGCCCAGCTGCCCGCAGCAGATCCCCTCCGCACGCGCCTCGGGGATGATCGGCCCGTCGGCGTGCTCGTCTTCGATCCGGCGCGACGGCGGCGGCTCCGTCTCAATGGCCGCGCCATCACCGGACGGGCCGGCCACATCGACATCCGGATCAACGAAGTCTTCGGCAATTGCCCCAAATACATCCAGGCGCGAGCGCCCGAGCCGGAGATCGCGCATGATCACGTGGGCGACGGCCGACACAGCGAGGCCCTCAGCGCGCCGCAGCGGCTCGCCATCGAGCGTGCCGACACCTTCTTCATCGCGAGCGCTCACGAGGGATCGGGCGCCGACGCCTCTCATCGTGGCGGTCTGCCGGGCTTCGTGAACGTGATGAGCGAGCGGACGCTCCGCTTCCCCGACTATGCCGGGAACAACATGTTCCAGACTCTCGGCAATATCTCGACGGACCCGCGGGTCGGCCTGCTCTTCATGGACTTCGATTCGGGAGCCACGCTCCAGCTCACGGGACGGGCGCGCATTCTCTGGGATCGCAAGGACTTCCACGAGCTGGCGGGCGCAGAGCGGGCGGTCGAGGTCGAAATCGACGAGGTCGTAGAGATGACCGGCCAGGGTCCCCTCGGCTGGCGCTTCCTCGGCTACTCGAGCTTCAATCCACGCTAGCGAGCCGGGCCACGTTGGCAAGCCGGGCCACGCTGGCAAGCCGGGCCACGCTGGCGAGCAGGCCGCGCTAGGAGCAGCCTGCGCTAACGGGCCGGGCGCGGTTCCGTCCCCGGCGTGATCTCGAGCAGGATGGCTTCCGGATCGGCACCCCAGCGCCACGGCAGTCCGACACTTCCCAGTCCGCGCGAGACCACGAGCAGCGATCCGCGGAATGCGTAGACTCCCTCGTCGAGGCAGAAGCGGCTGTGGCGGATGATGGGCTTCCCGCCGGGAAAGCGAATTTGTCCGCCGTGGGTGTGGCCGGAGAGGGTCAGAGGCACCCCGTGGCTCTCCGCCTCGTAGAAGTGATCGGGATTGTGGGCGAGCAGAAGGTGAGGCGCGCCCTGACCGGCAAGAAGCCTGGGCCAGTCCGGCCGGCCGAAGATGAGATCGTCGACGGCGCCGAGCACAAGCTCGCCCCCGCCGTGTTCGAGGGCCACCGTCTCGTTGGTCAGGGTGGTGATGCCCACGGAGCCCAGGTCCTTGCGGATCTCCTCCGGATCGCCGCCGAAGTAGTCGTGGTTGCCGTGGACATACCAGGCTCCAAGAGGCGCTCGCGACAATGGCGCCAGGCCTTCCAGAAACGGGCGGACCTCGCTCGAATGCCCGGTCACGATGTCGCCCGCGATCGCCACCAGGTCGGGCCGGGACTCCATCAGCGACGCGACGATGTCGGCCAGTACCCGGGGCCTCAGGAATATGCCGGTGTGGATGTCCGAGATCAGGAGCACGCGGAGCGGGTGGAGCGCTGATGGCCACCCCGCGGGAGAGACCGACGCCTCGGTCAGGACAAAGCGCCTCCGGAGCAGCCAGGCATACGGATTCCACACCCGGCTGAGATGCGGATAGAGGAAGCGCGAGACGACCATGTCCATCTGGCGCTCGAGGATCTTGACGAGGCCCCGGGTGGGGTCGATCCGCCGACGCTCGTGGCCGGTCATGAGACGCGGGGGGCCCAGCCGGCGTCTTTGGTGATTCGTCGCCCTCAGCCTCGCGACTTCACTTCCAGTTGTTCACGACCTGCCGCAGGATGGCGAACTCGCCCACGTGATACGAGGTGTGATCGACGATGAGGATGGCCTCGCGCAGGATGGTCTGCCCGTCCCCGTGAGGGATGCGCGCATGGAGGTCCGTCTTCGGCCTCTTGACGATGGCGATCATCTCCCGCAGATCGCGATGATAGGCGGCGAGAGTGTGGTCCCAGTCTTTCTTGGTCGCCTTGGCGTTCTTCGCCGGCCAGTAGTCCTTGGGAAAGCTCAGGTGCTCGTAGTCGGGATTCTTGATGAAGTCGATGATGTCCCACTGCGCGATGCGGATGTGCTCGAGGAGGTGCCAGAACGTGTAGGGGACGTTCGGCGGGCGCACGTTCATGTCCTTCACGGGAAAGCCCTTGACCGCGTCGGCGAGCGACATGTGCGCTTCCGTGCTGAGGAACTTGACGAGCTCTGCCCGCAGCGTCTTGTCGTCTCCCATGGAGCGAGTATAGCCGCCTTGACAGGGCGACGGGCCACCGATAAGGTCGCCTCGTTCCCGACCGGACTCACGGATGACCCGTCGCTTCAGGGGGTGAGCCATGATCCGTGCCTCGCGGCTGCCGATCTTCCTGGCCTTGTCGGTCGTGCTCGCGGCCGGCGGGATGATCCCCGGCCACCACGCGCGAGCCCAGGAGCGGCCCCGCTACGGTGGGGAGCTGGTCTTCCTCGTTCCGTCCGAGCCGCCCTCGTATGACGGGCACCGCGAGGGAACGTTCGGCACCGTGCATCCGCTCGCTCCCCTCTACAACACCCTGCTCCGCATGGATCCCCTGGACCGCACGGGCACCCGGCCTTCTCCCGACCTCGCCGAGTCGTGGACGATCTCGCCCGACGGCCTGACCTATACCTTCAAGCTGCGTCCCGGCGTGCGCTTCCACGACGGGAGCCTCCTGAGCTCCCGCGACGTGAAGGCGAGCTACGACAAGATCGTGTCTCCGCCCTCCGGCGTCATCTCCGCTCGCAAGGGCGCCTACCAGGCCATAGAAGCCATCGAGACGCCGGATCCCCTCACCGTCAGGTTCCGCCTCAAGTGGCCGGAGACCTCGTTC
>DASYQB010000387.1:0-7489 GCA_036005985.1 Candidatus Methylomirabilota bacterium
TTGATGGGATAGATCTCGCCCGCGAACCCGTGGCGGACGAGGAAGCGTATGATGCGCCCGCCGAACTTGTCCGGGCTATCCGAGGCGCCGAAGACGGCGACCGAGCGCGGGTGCAGGATGCGGTCCATGCCGACCCGCGGTGCGGCGCGGCCGGCCGTCAGCTCCGCGGTGTGGAGCGCCTCCGCTGTCACGGTCCCGCCGGGCACGTTCGCAGACAACGGGTCACCTCAGATCTCCTCATGTCCACCGGGGCGCTCCCTAGTCATCCATCTGAGTCGGGCACCTGAGTCTGGCGATCGGCCGTGGCAAGCTCGCCGTCCGAGGATCAACGA
Source organism: Candidatus Methylomirabilota bacterium (assembly GCA_036005985.1). GTDB lineage: Bacteria > Methylomirabilota > Methylomirabilia > Rokubacteriales > CSP1-6 > AR37. The sequence goes on from DASYQB010000387.1 coordinate 333, forward strand.
AAGCGTCTGCCTTGTCAAATGACGCGTCGCCGTCCTGCCGGTCGGCGCGCTTTCAGGGAGACCAGGACGGTGCTAGGGTGTGGTGGCCATGAGCTGTCCCGTGCTCGAGAACATCGTGAAGACGGCACGACACAAGACCTTCTACCTGTCGTGCGGAGGGGAGGACGCCCCTCTCATCGTGTTCGTGCACGGCTGGCCCGAGCTTTCCATCAGCTGGCGGCATCAGCTGCCCTGCTTCGCCGGTCTCGGGTTCCGGACGGTGGCGCCGGACATGCGAGGCTATGGTCGCTCCAGCGTGTACTCGCGCCATGAGGATTACGCGCTGGAGCACAGCGTCAAGGACATGCTCGAGCTGCTGGATGCGCTGGGTCGAGAGAAGGCCCTCTGGGTCGGCCACGACTGGGGAAGCCCCGTGGTGTGGACCCTGGCCAGCCATCATCCCGAGCGGTGCCTCGGCGTGGCCAATCTCTGCGTGCCGTATTTCGCGAAGGGCTTTGCTCCGCGCACCTTGATTCCTCTGGTGGATCGCTCCGTCTACCCGGAGGCGCAGTATCCGGCCGGACAGTGGGAGTACCAGCTCTTCTACGAGGAGAGCTTCGACAAGGCGCGGGCAGGCTTCGAGGCCGACGTCCGGAACACCGTCAAGGCGCTGTTCAGGAAAGGGAGCGCGGGCGCCAAGGGCAAGCCGTCTCGCACGGCGCAGGTCCGCCACGACGCGGGCTGGTTCGGAGGAGCGGGTCAGGCCCCCGACCTGCCGCGGGACCCTGACGTGCTGACCGAGGAGGATCTCAACAAGTACGCGGCCGCCCTCGAAGGCAACGGATTCTTCGGGCCGGATTCCTGGTACATGAACAGCGAGCGCAATCTGCAGTTCGCGGCCCAGGCGGTCGACGGCGGCACGCTGCGCATGCCCGTCCTGTTCCTTCACGGAGAATACGACTACACCTGCGAGACCGTCTCGTCGCGTCTGGCCGAGCCCATGCGGCAGGATTGCCAGAACCTGACCGAGGTCGTCGTGCCGTCCGGCCACTGGATGGCGCAGGAGAAGCCTCTCGCCGTGAACGCGGCCCTCGCGAAATGGCTGTCGGTCCAATTCCCCGAGCTGTGGACGGGCTGACGCGCCGAGAACTCTCGCCGGCTCCTCACACCCCGAGGTAGTACTTCTTCACGAGGTCGTTCTCCCGCAGCTCGCGCGTGTTGCGGCCCTCGAACTCGATCTTGCCGTGGACGATGATGTAGCCGCGGTCGGCGATCTTGGTTGCCTGGTTGAAGTTCTGCTCGGCCATGAGCACGGTGAGCTGGCGCCGCTCCTTGAGCTCCTTGATCTTGCCGATGACCCGGCTCACCAGGATGGGGGCCAGCCCCACCGACGGCTCGTCCACGAGGAGGATGCGGGGCGAGGACATGAGGGCGCGCGCCACCGCGAGCATCTGCTGCTCCCCGCCGCTCATGCTTCCCGCGAGCTGGCGCCGGCGCTGGGCGAGCACGGGGAAAGCCTCGAAGCTGAAGTCGAGATTGGCCGCGATGTCCGCGCGGGCCTCCGGCCGGTAGGCGCCGAGGAGGAGGTTCTCCTCGACGGACAGCTTGGGGAAGAGCCGCCGCCCCTCGGGCACGAGGGCGATGCCCAGACCCACGATCTCCTCGGTGGACTTCCGGGTGAGGTCGATGCGGGCGCCGTCCGTCTCGAGGACGATCTCGCCCGCCTCCGGCGTCACCATGCCCATGATGCACTTGATGAGCGTGCTCTTGCCGTTGCCGTTGGTGCCGAGGAGGGCTACCGTCTCGCCTTCCCGCACCTCGATGGACACGCCGTGGAGCACGCGCACCGCGCCGTAGCCCGCATCCACCTCGCGCACCACGATCCTACTCGCCAAGATAGGCCTTCTCCACCGCCTGGTTGCCCACGATCTCCTCGGGCGTGCCTTCGGCGATGCGCTCCCCCGCGTCGAGGACGACGATGCGCTCGGAGAAGCGCATCACCGCCCGCATGATGTGCTCGATCATGATGATGGTGATCTGCTCCTCGTTGAGACGGAAGAGGATGGTGAGAATGTCGTCCACCTCGGCGCTGGACAGCCCGGCCATGGCCTCGTCGGAGATGAGGAGCTTGGGCCGCGCGGCGAGCGCCCGCGCCAGCTCGAGCTTGCGCATCTCGATCTGGGTCAGCCCTCCCGGCCGCAGGCGCGCCTTCGCCTCCAGCCCGATCACTCTCAGGATCTCCGCGGCCTCGCGGCCCGTGGCCCCGTGGAGCCGGCCGTGGGCCGCGTACTCCAGAGGAATGTGCAGGTTCTCGAGCACGGTCATGCTCGAGAACGGCTTGGGAATCTGGAAGGTGCGGACGATGCCGAGCCGGGTGCGGCGGTGGGCGGCCAGCGTGGTGATGTCGACGCCCTCGAAGAGGATGCGGCCACCGTCCGGAGCGAGGGCGCCGGAGATGCAGTTGATGAGCGTGGTCTTGCCCGACCCGTTGGGGCCGATAAGGCCGAACCGCTCCCCCGGCTTCACGTGAAGGGTGACGCGGTTGAGGGCGGTGAAGCCGCCGAAGCGCTTGCTGACACCGTCCACCTCGAGGAGGGGCGCGGTCATGGTCCACGGCCCCGCAGTCGCCGCACGAGGCCGAGAATGCCCTCGGGGGCGAGGACGACGAAGGCGACCAGCACCACTCCCACGATGAACAGGTTCATCTCGGAGGAGATGGTCACGGTGGCGAGCTGCTGGGCGCTGCCGAGGAGGACGGCGCCGATCACCGGGCCGACCCAGCTCGTGGTGCCCCCGATCATGGGCATGGCCAGAGCATTCACCGCGTAGTCGAGGTTGAAGGCGGAATTGGGCTCGACGAAGGTGACGTAGTACGGGAAGGGCGCGCCGGCCACTCCGAGGAGGAAGCCGCTGATGGTGGTGGCGAAGAGCTTGAGGCGGAGAGTGGGGACGCCCATGCACTCGGCCGCCTCCTCGTTGTCCCGGAGGGCGGCCAGCCCGCGCCCGATCCAGGACCGCTCGATGAACCGCGCCGCCGTCACCGCCAACACGGCGAGGAGGACCATCACGGTGAAGAGGAACGTGACGTAGCTGCCGAAGGGCGGGCCGCTCGGACGGATCACGCTGAGGCCGCGCGACCCGCCCACGTACTCCCAGTTGATGATCATGGTCTGGAGCACGATGGACAGGGCCAGGGTGGCGATGGAGAAGAACACGCCCCGGAGGCGCAGGGTGAGATAGCCGATGCCGAGGCCGAGGAGCGCGGACACCAGCCCGCCCGCGAGGATGAGCACGGGCAGGGGCGCCCGGATCGACTGGATGAGGAACACCGCGGTGTACGCGCCGAGGGCGAAGAAAGCGGGAGTGCCGAAGTTCACGTAGCCCGCGTACCCGCCGAGGATGTTCCAGGCGGTGGCGATCACGATGTACTGGAAGATGACGTAGCCGGCGAAGTACAGATACGGATTCACGCGCAGCGAGGCGATGAGGACTCCGGCCGCCACCACGGCCAGCCCCACGGCGAGCGTGCGGGCGGCCTGGGGCATCTAGCGCCCGAAGAGTCCGGCCGGTCGCACGGCGAGGGCGATGAGGAGGATGCCGAAAGACACGGCGAGCGACCACGAGGGGCCGTAGAAGGTCGCCATGAGGCTCTCGATCACGCCGAGGATGACCGCGGCCACCAGCGTCCCCCCGATGCTCCCCATGCCCCCGAGCACGGTGATGGCGAACATGCGTCCGATGTAGTCGCGGTCGCTCGAGGGGATGACCGGCGTGATGGTGACGAGGAGCGCGCCCGCCAGGCTGGCCGCGGCGATGCCGATGCCGAAAGCCACCGTCTTGATCTGGACGGGATTGGCGCCCATGAGCCGGAGGGCCAGCCGGTCCTGCGAGACGGCCATGATGGCCCGGCCGTAGAACGTCCGGCCGAGGAAGAGATGAAGGGCGAGCGTCATGGCGAGGCCGACCAGGCACGGCACGAGCAGGCGATAGGCGATGCCCACCCCGCCGAACTGGATCGACTTGCCGATGTACCCCGCCTGGACCAGGCGATAGTCGACGCCGAACTTCAGGCTGAGGCTGACCTCGATGATGAAGAGGAGGCCGAAGAAGAAGACGAGGCCGCGCAGCGACTCCTCGCCGCGCCGCTCGAAGCTCCCGTAGTAGACGCGGTAGACGGCCGCCCCGAGCAGGTAGAAGACAGGAGTGAAGAGGAGCCCGGTGAGGATGGGGTCGAAACCGAAGGTGCTGTTCATCACGTAGGCGGCGTAGGAGCCCAGGATGAGAAAGGCGGGCTGGGCGATGTTGGCGATGTCGAGGAGCCCGAAGATGACCGACACGCCCAGGCTCACCGCGGCATAGAAGCCACCGAGCAGGAGGCCGGCGATCACCGCGTTCGCCAGCAGGTCCCAGGCGATCACGCGCGGCGGGCTATTTCAGCGCGGCCGAGTAGGGATAGACGATGCTCCCGGACTTGAGATCGTCGGGCCAGAGAACGATCTTCTTGCCCGGCCCGCGGAACTGCTCGATGCCCGTGCCCTGGATCTTCTGGTACTGGACCATGAGGGTGCGCCCCGTGGCCCACTCGCCGTTCTTCCCGAACTTCACCTTGCCCACGATGGTGTTGAACTCGTGGGAGCGGATGTAGTCGGCGATCTTCTGCTGGTCGAGACCCTTGGTCGCCTCCACGGCCTGGCCGAGGATCTGGACCAGCGCATAGGAGTAGGGGGGAAGGTAGTAGCCGAGCGGGTCAACACCGGCCTTCTCCGCCCGTGCCTGATACTCCTTCAGGAACTCCTTGATGCCGGGCATGGCCAGGAAGGCCGGCTCCGGCGCCCAGAAATCGTAGTTCACGATTCCATTGAGCATCGGGCCCATGCTTGTCATCACGGTCGTGAACATCAATCCCACCATCCCGCCGCCGAAGATCTTGGGCTGGAGGCCGACCTCGTGAGCGGCGCGCAGCATCCCCACCGAATCCGGCGGATACGACGCCACGAACACGATGTCGGGGTTGGTGGCCTTGATGGCTCTGACGATGGGCGTGTAATCCACCGTGCTGGGCGGATAGGTCTTGTCGTACACGGTCTTGAACCCGAACTTCTTCACCAGCTCGCGCGCGCCCACCAGCGCGTTCTGCGGGTACTCGGCGTCCGCGCCCACCATGGCCACCGTCTGCGGCTTCGGGTTCTGTTTGGACGCCAGCTCGAAGAAGCCGATGGCCGTGCTCGTCTGGGGATCGGGCCCTGCCGGCTGGATCTGGAAATAGTTCGGGTACTGGTACTTCTCGTTGTTGGCGAGGCCGAACATGCCCATGATCGTGAGCTTTCGCTCCATGGCGATGGGCATGAGGGGAGCGATGAGGTTGGTCCCGTAACCGGAGATGACGAGATCCACCTTGTCCACGTCGAGCAGCTTGGTGTAGATGCCGGGAACGGTGGCGGGATTGGTCTGGTCGTCGTAGAAGACGAGCTCCACGGGCCGGCCGAGCAGGCCGCCCTTCTTGTTGATGTCGTCTTTCCAGATCTGGACGGCGAGGAGGGCGGGCTTGCCGTTGGCGGAGAGCCCGCCCGTGAGGGCCATGCCGAAGCCGATCTTGATCGGGTCGGCGGCGTGCGCGCTGAGGGTGCCCGCGAGCACGAGCAGGCCGGTGAGCGCCCCGACGAGAAACCGCGTGAACCGCACCCGCTTCCCAGGCTGCCTCATGGCATCCTCGCTCTCTGCGCGGCTCCCGCGGGAGCGCGCGGCTCAATTGGCGGCCCAAGACTGCGTCAAGGGCGCGGGCCTTGTCAAGGGCGCGCCCGCGCCGCATCCACGGAAATCCTCCCTTGACATCACGGGGGCGCGGAGCGAGACCTTAGCGCAGGGACTGTACCGGCGCAGGAAGGGTCCGAACTCTCAACGACCAACCAGGAGGGGATTCGTGATCGTCGACCGCTACAGCAAGATCGTCCTCACCGTCATCGCCGCCGCTCTCGTCGTCATCGCCGCCCGCCCGCTCCTTCCGGAGTGGGGGCTTCGCACGTGGCTCCTCCCCGAGGCCGCCCTCGCCCAGACCGCCGCCGCCAAGTACGAGGTGGTGGTGCCCAAGGCCTGGGGCAAGTTCATCGCCTTCAGCAACAACAATCTGCTCCTGGAGGCGCCGGACCAAACCATGCGCATCGTCGACGTCGAGGGTAAGTCTCCCGAGTTTCCCAAGGTCAAAGTCCAGATCCGCTGGCAGTAACCGACGTCGCGCCACCGGCGCGGGCTAGACGGGCCAGCGTTCCTGTCGGTAGCCCATGTCCCAGAACATCCACTCGTAGCGACAGGTCGCGACGAAGTGGCGGGTCATGGCCGCTCGCTCGCTCGCGCCGTGGCGCGCGGCCATCTCGTTGACGCACTCGATGACGAGACGGACGAGAGCGCCGAATTCTTCCGACGCGTAGGTGCCGATCCAGCGCGCGTACAGCGGGTCTGCGGAGCCCAGGCGCTCGAGAGCCTGGCCCACTTCCCAGTAGATCCAGTAGCACGGGAGCAGCGCGGCCACCGCCTCGTGGAAAGGGGCGCCGTAGGCGGTGGCGAGGAGATAGCTCGTGTACGCCTGGTTGGTGGGGGCGAGGGGAGTGGCGGCCACCGCCTCCGGAGTGAGGCCCCATTCGGCGAAAAAGCTCTCGTGCAGCGATCGCTCCACCTTGAGCGCGCCCGCTGCGTGCTCGTTGAACATGATGATCCAGTCGTCCTGGGGCGCCCGGGCCGCCGCGATGGACAGCGCGCGGGCGAAGTCGCGGAGGTAGAGGGCGTCCTGCACCGCGTAGAAGCGAAAGGCCTCGCGGGAAAGCGAGCCGTCGGTGAGCCCTCGCACGAAGGGATGGTCGAGGATGGCCGCGTAGATGGGCGTGATGGCTTGCCAGAGCTCGGCGGAGAACGACACGAGGGGTGACTACCGGGCGAGGAACCGCTTCACGGCCGCATTGAAGGCCGCCGGCGCTTCGAGATTGGTCAGGTGTCCGACGTTCCGGATCATCACGTGGGTCGTGCCCTTGATGCAGTCGGCCATGAAGCGGTGGGTCTCGAGGCAGGGCTCGTCGTGCTCGCCCACGATGAGCAGAGTGGGTACGCGGAGCTGGCGCTGGCGCAGGCGCGGCGCCAGCGCGTAGATGCTGGGCCGCTTGATCGGCACCTCGCGCGCGGTGTGGGCA